>QKAV01000194.1 GCA_003247185.1 Crocinitomicaceae bacterium | reverse complement strand
AATAACTGATAGAAAAGGGGTGATAAATTATGTCAATGATCAGTTTTGCGAAGTTTCTCAATATTCCCGGGAGGAGTTGATAGGGAATACGCATGCAATGATTAATTCCGGTTTTCATGATCCTGAATTCTTTAATAACCTGTGGAGAACTATTTCAAAGGGTGAAATGTGGGAAGGAGAAGTAGTGAACAGGGCAAAGGACGGAAGTCTTTATTACGTGCAGACGATAATTCTGCCACTTAAAAACCATGATGGAGTCGTTGAACAGTATATGGCTGTAAGACAGGATATAACTGCCAGAAAGAGATCGGAGGAACTTTTAAGAACCGATTATATCAAAAAACTAGAGTTTAAGAATAAAGAGCTGGAGCAGTTTGTCTACATCGCCAGCCATGACTTACAAGAGCCTTTAAGGACAATCAAAAGTTTTTCTGAATTGATCAACAAAAAATACAGTGAAGGTGCTGATGAAGTTGCAAAAAAAGGACTGGGTTTCATTTCTGAAGCGGCAAATCGTATGAGTGGTCTGATAAAGGATTTGTTGGATTATAGCAGAATTGGAAAGGAAAGGGAATTAACTCTCGTAAATCTGAATGAGTTACTTGGTAGTGTTTTAACTGATCTTTCTGCGCTGATTGAACAAACGGATGCTACAATCACTGTAGCTGAACTTCCGGAGATAAAAGGATATCAAACGGAGCTAAGATTATTATTCCAGAATTTGCTATCGAATGCGCTGAAATTTACTGATCCGGAAAGAAAGCCGGTCGTTGAAATAAATGCGGTGTCGGAAGATGATCAATTGATTGTATCAGTTAAAGACAATGGTATCGGTATAAGCAAAGAATATTTGGAAAGGGTCTTTGTTATGTTTCAACGCTTGAATCATCGCAATAACTATGAGGGATCCGGAATAGGCCTCTCGCATTGTCAGAAGATTGTTGAAATGCATCAGGGGAAAATATGGGTGGAGTCTGAACCCGGAAAAGGAAGTACATTTTATTTTACACTTAAAATCTGATTCTTATGTTAAAAAAGAAATTGAATTGTGTCCTGCTGATTGATGATGATGAGCCAACTAATTTCTATAATGAAATCATAATAAGAGAAGCTCAGTTATCAGATCAGATAGTGGCAGTGCAAAGCGGAAAGGAGGCATTGGACTATTTGGTTTCTATTAAAGATGGAGCGCATCCGCAACCTGATTTGATTTTTCTGGATATAAACATGCCTGCTATGAATGGTTGGGAGTTTATAGAAGCGTATAAAAAACTGGAAGAAAATCAAAAGGGGAAAATCGTGGTGATTATGCTGACGACATCCTTAAATCCGGATGATGAGTTAAAGGCCAAAGGCCTGGATAATGTGCATGACTTCAAGAACAAACCACTTTCTGTAGAAACGATTGAAGAAGTAGTAAAGAATTATTTCAGCGATTAAATATTTCTATACGGTAAAGCAGGTCTGTTATCAATATGTACCTCATCTAATCATCTGATCTGAACTGGTTTTCGTTTGGATTAGTTTATCTTTGTAGTGGCTAATTGACTACTAATGAATAAATTATTTTCTGCTATAACGGTTTTTATAGCGCTTTCTGCTTTTGGACAATCTACTTCTGTTCACCAGGAACACCAAATGCAGTATAGTAACGTTTCGCATCAGGATGCAGCATATTATGAAGCGCAGACCAATGAACAGATTGTCGGACACCCCAAATTGAATTGTAACCTGAACAAGGTTGTGTATGGATGGCATCCATATTGGGTCGGAAGTGCGTATCAGAATTACCAGTGGGATTTGTTAAGTCATTTCTCCTTTTTCAGCTATGAAGTGGATCCAGCAACAGGAAATGCCAGTACAACTCACGGATGGAGTACAAGTGCGGCGGTTGATGCTGCTTTAGCCAGTGGAAATACCAAAGTGACCTTATGTGTTACCTTGTTTTCAAGCCATGCAACATTTTTCGGGAGCTCAACTGCACAACAAACGCTAATTACCAATCTGATTAACCTGGTGCAGTCAAGAGGCGCACACGGTGTAAATATTGATTTTGAAGGCATTCCGGCATCGCAATCGCTTAACTTCTGCAATTTTATGGTAGATCTGGCTAACCAGATGCACAGTGCAATACCTGGCTCTGAAGTAAGTACCGTTTTATACGCTGTGGACTGGAGCAGCGTCTTTGATTTCTCGATTATGGAACCTGCTGTAGACCAATATATCATTATGGGATATGGATACTACTATACCGGGAGTACAACCGCAGGACCAACTGACCCCTTGTATCAATTTGGCTCCAGTTACAATTATACCTTATCCAAATCGGTAACAAATTACCTGGATGCAGGATGTCCGAAGAGCAAGTTGGTATTGGGCTTGCCTAGCTATGGTTATGAATGGCAAACTAGTTCGGGTGCAATCGGAGCCTCAACCACTTCGAGCGGAACTTCCAAAACATTCTCTGCCATCATGAATAATACTTCAGGAAATTATTCTGCAGCCAACCATCAATGGGTTTCCGACGCACAGACGGATGCATTTATATACAATAATGGTTCATACAACCAATGT
>QKAV01000143.1 GCA_003247185.1 Crocinitomicaceae bacterium | reverse complement strand
GTGATTTCCAATCCGTTTTCCTGAACGAAAGCGAGTAATTTTGGTAAATCTGCAGCCATCTTTTTCCCCATGTCATCCATGGAGCAATCTGTTTTAATTCCGATGAAAGAAAATGCGCCAGTGGAAACAATGCCATCGAAACGCAATTTGGAAGCTGCTTCTCCTTCCTCGCAGACCTCTTTTAACATGCGTAATCCGCGGTCAAAATCCATTCCTACGAAAGTCTCCATCATTTTTACCATCCAGAACATGAAAAACGGCAACTTGTTCTCCATGTGCCAGTTCGCGACAACAGTATCTCCTTTTTGTTCCAGTGTAAACTTTACTTTAGCCTTCGATTTCCAGGGTTTGATGAAGGTAAGGTCAATATCGACCGAAGAATTTCCATCCTCGTTCAAAACTGTCATGTTTCCGGAGCCTACTTGCTTTCCTTCCCATTCGTAGTATTTACCGTCTTCACGTACATTTACTGTCGCCCCTTCTTCCATAATCAACCATGGAGACCATTTGGTCCAGTTGTGGAAATCAGCAACGTTTTTGTAAACCGTTTCGATCGGCGCATTGACCTCAATGCTTCTGACCAGTTTCATTGTTGGCATAACTCTCGTATTTGGATGAAAAATAAAGCGATTAGATTTTAGCATTTAGCTATTGGCTAATGACTAATCACTAAATGCTAAACGCTAACATCTAAACCCGTTTTCTTATTTCTTAAAATTATCAGCAACGATCAGATCCTTCGTTCCGTGAGTCCAGGAATAGAATCCTTCTCCGGTTTTGACACCTCTTTTGCCAGCAGTAACCATGTTTACCAATAACGGGCATGGAGCATATTTCGGATTTCCGAAACCTTCATAAAGCACTTCAAGGATCGCCAGACAAACATCCAATCCGATGAAGTCAGCTAACTGAAGCGGTCCCATTGGATGGGCCATTCCCAGCTTCATAACCGTATCAATCTCCTCAACACCGGCAACACCCTCATGTAAGGTAATAATTGCCTCATTGATCATTGGCATCAGAATTCTGTTTGCCACAAACCCCGGATAGTCATTTACTTCAACCGGTACTTTGTTCAATTTTTTAGAAGTCTCCATGATCAGGTTTGTTACTTCATCCGAAGTAGAATAACCGCGAATGATCTCGACCAGTTTCATGATCGGAACCGGGTTCATGAAGTGCATTCCGATCACTTTATCCGGACGCTTGGTTTCCGCAGCAATCTTTGTGATAGAGATCGAAGATGTATTTGTAGCAAGAATAACATTGTCTGCAGTTATGCTGTCCAAATCTCTGAAGATTTTCAGTTTGAGATCAACATTTTCAGTTGCCGCTTCAACAACCAAATCAACACCTTTTACACCCTCTTCCATACTTGTAAAAGTGGTGATGTTATTCAATGTATTTTGTTTGTCTGCTTCGGAAATAGCCTCCTTTGCAACCATTCTGTCCAGGTTTTTAGTGATTGTTGCCAATCCCTTGTCCAAAGACGCCTGTGAAATATCAATCAAAGAAACATTATAACCGAACTGAGCAAAAGTATGTGCGATACCATTTCCCATTGTTCCGGCTCCAATTACTGCTACATTTTTCATTTTATTCTGATTTTCATTTATTCGTTCCGAACAAATATAGCATTCAAAACAGGAACTAGGGTTAATTCCTAATAATAGGTCTGACTTAATTCCTCTGAGCTGTATGTAAGTACCGGAATCTTCGCTTCATTTTCGATGATATGATTCATGAAAACGTTTGTCGTTCCAAGAAAATTACTATTGGAATAAGCAATGGCAATTACGTCTGCATTGGTTGCGCTGGAATGATTCATCAGTTCCTTTTCAAAGGATTCTTTTCCTTCTAACTCATGGATGTCATGCGACACGGAATGTTCGTGGAAAAAGCGCTGCGCGATGATCTTGTTTTTCCCTACTTGAGATGCCTCTATATCGTTACTGCCATTATGAGGGATCAACTGTACGGTAGCATTAAAATTTTTGGCAAGATTAGCTGCAAAACTGGTGATTTGCAGACTTTCTTTTGAGAAGTTGAACGGCATAACAATCTTCTTGATTTCATCAAAGTCACATTTCTCCTGAATGATCAGAAGAGGTGAATTGGAATTACTGATTATTTTATCCATGTGACTTCCCAGGAATTTGCGCAGACCTTTGGCTCCGTGTGTTCCAAGTACAACCAGGTTTGGACGAAGCAGTTCTGTCGCATTGCTGATACTTTCAAAAATGGCACCTTCAATACAGTTAAAAGTAAAGAAGGAACTGTCATTGCCAAATTTCTGGATGTAACTCTGAAGTTTGGTCTTTGATCCGTGTTTTTCCTTTTTAGCAGAAACGACATTCAAAAGGTAAACCTGTCCGGTATTTTTCTTAGCAATCTGCAAAGCTAATTCTGCCGCATTTTGAGATACTTCCGTGAAATCAAAAGGTACGAGGTAAAGAGGGTATTTAATCATGGTTTCTATTTTTTATCCAAGTTAACTACCCGCTTTATGAATAAACATGATGCAAGTCATGCTATTTCATGATTTGTACATCTTAGCTATCTTTGAATGGTGGAAAATACAATGGTAGTCTTTTATGATGGTGACTGTGGCTTTTGCAATCGTTCGGTTCAGTTCGTGCTGAAGAATGATTCAAAAAAACAGATTCGTTTTGCACCTTTACAGGGGGATTATGCAAAAGATTTTTTCAAAAGCCATAGTGCTGTTGAACCAGATATGAGCACTTTTTATTTTCTGGACGGAGAAAAATTATTTGAACGTTCCTCTGCCGGGTTACGGGTGATGGGAAAGTTACGCTTCCCATGGCCACTCATGCTTTTCTTTATCGTTGTACCACCATTCATTCGTGACGGGGTCTACAATGCTATCGCTAGGCGCCGACATCGTTTAATGAGGGGATTTTGCGTGCTTCCTTCGGAAGATGAACGCAAGCGATTTATTCTCTAGTTGTGATACACCTGGAATATGCCCAATAATTGATCCGGTGGAATAACTCCATTAGGGTAATCTTCCATGGTATCCAGAATCTTCTCGATTGCCAAAGGATTTAACCCCATACGGATTCCGATATCCCGAATGTGATTGAGTTCTTTGATGTCAGCCTCTCCGTCAATATTCATGAGTAAAATCAAGCGTTGGAATTGCAAAATTCGGTCGAATTCTATTTCAGGCGGATTGAACGAGATATAGCGTTCGAACAGTTCTTTGAATTCATCCGTGGAAATTCCCATCATTTGGGCAAGCGTATGAATAAAGTTGAATTCATCCTGCTGAAAATCATTATCGCTTTTTGCCAGTTTGATCATTTCTACGATAGCGCTGATGTTCTGGTTGTGTTCCTGATCGATAGGTTGCTGCAGGAAATTCAGCGTTTTATCGCAAACTTCCCGGAGTGGAGCAGGTAAACTATCTGATCCGCAAGGGTGTTCAGAACCAAAGGTATGTTGTGTGCCTTCGATTCGTACAAGCTCATTCAACGTCCATTCGGCAATTTGTTCTCCTTCGGAAATATTTACGGATTCGTCTTCCGTACCATGGACCACCAGGGTAGGTTTAGATGATGTGCGACAGTAGTATTCTATGTTCAATCGCTTCCGGTTTGCAAGGTAATCTTCGAATTGCACATAGTAGAGAGGAAGGTCTTGTCCGGTTCTTGAGTTATGCACGGTTCGGACACCTGTCTTTTTCCAGTTTTCCAAAGCTTCGTTTTTTGGGAATCGACTTTGAATATTGGAAATTCCGGCCCAACTTACGATTCGTGAAATGCGATCATTGTGAGAGAACAGAAGTGCTATACCTCCTCCTCTGGAATGACCTACCAAATTGATTTTTGGCTGCTCCTCAAATGAATGTTGGATAATGTCAAGAATGCCTTCCAGATCAGCAACTTCATAAGAATAGGTGTTATTGCCGAAAGCTTCCATATCCGAGAAGTTTAACGCATCATCTATTGTTGTTCCGTTGTGGCTCACATTGTATTTGATAAAGGCAAAACCTTTGTCTACAAAATAATCCTGGACTAAATTCCAGCATCCCCAGTCTTTGAATCCCATGAATCCGTGAATAAACACAATGAGTTCACCGTTGTAATTATCAGGGATTTGAATGTCGTAAAGTGCATTTTTACCGTTTGCCCCGGTGTATTGAAGGTTAGTTGAATTTATTTCCGCCATGCCCCGAATATAAAGATTATGAGCCATCAGAGCTTTCTTTTCGCTAAATTTGCTTCGCGTGAACACGAAAATTGTACTTCTTTTATCGCTGATATTGTTCGCTTCCTGCGAAGGAGATTCCTATCACAAAGTGAAGGGGGGAGATTTTACGGTAAATTACACAGATCGGGGAATAACAGAAGAAGCAACAGCTCTGGCCAGATACTGGAAAGAGAATAATCTTATTGCTGAAGGAAAGCAAGATATCGCCCTGTTTTTCGTTGATAAAATCTGGATCGTAAAATTGATTGCCGGGAATCCGAAGGAACCATTGACCTTCGAAGAACGAAAATTGTTGATCGAACTGGAAAATGATCTTTCTGAAAAAGTGTTTCACGGAGATCCTGTAAGCATACAGATTAGTAACAGTAAGTTTGAAACAGTATACGAAATTGATTCATGAAGATATCTGCATCCATATATAGCGATAAATCAAGAACTTTAACCGAAACGATAGCTGATCTCGTTGAGCACCAGGTAGACCTTTTGCATGTGGACTGCAATGATGATCTGCGGGTATTTGAAGATATAGCAACGATTCGTGAAATCTGCGACCTGCCTGTTGACCTGCATATCATTACGGAAGATCCGGAGAAGTATTATGCCCTTCTGGAAAAACATCCCGTAGAATATGTCACGTTTCAGTACGAGGATTTAAAAAAGCCGCTTCGAATTCCGGATACGGTTACAGGTAAAAAAGGATTGGCGGTTATAACACCAACTCCTGTAAGCGTCTTTGATGAATTTTCGGACTTTGATTTTATCCTGATTATGGCAACCATTCCAGGGCAGAGCGGGGGGCAATTTGACACGTTTAATTTCTCTAAGATCAGGGAATTCAGAAAACGTTACCCTTCCAAATCGATTCATGTAGATGGAGGAGTGAATGGTGAAGTGAGTTTTATTCTGAGGAATATGGGGGTAACAAGCGCTGTTTCGGGATCGTATTTATTCAATGCATCCAGTGTTGGGAATGCGCTTATGAACCTTACTAAACGGGAAATTGAATCTCAATTTAAGGTAAAGGATTTCATGGTTCCGTTAAGCGAGGCACCGGTTATCAGAGTAGATAATTTATCATTAAAGAATGTTCTTTCGGAAATTGAGAATGGTAAATTGGGCTTTGTACTGGTGTTGGATCAGAACGATCATTTTAAAGGTCTGATTTCAAATGCGGATGTGCGTAAAGGCTTATTGAGAAATATCGACAGTATCCCTGAAATGCCTGTCAATGAATTGATTAATGCGAATCCAACGGTGTTAAACGAAAACGCAACGGTTCTCGATATGTTGCGATTGATCAAGCAAAGCTCATTTCCGATCACCTACCTGCCGGTGTTAAATAATCAGGAAAATGCGACAGGAATTGTTACTTTTGTAAATC
The DNA here is from genome assembly GCA_003247185.1 of Crocinitomicaceae bacterium. Classification (GTDB taxonomy): domain Bacteria; phylum Bacteroidota; class Bacteroidia; order Flavobacteriales_D; family Crocinitomicaceae; genus UBA4466. The sequence goes on along the minus strand of QKAV01000143.1, from coordinate 5,625 downwards.
TTATAAAGGGAGAATTATGATCATACACCTTAAGGAAGGAGTAAATCAGACGGTTGTAAACGAGTGGAGCGGTCCGTTAAAAGCATTGTCGTTCAAAAAGGACGATAAGTTTATTTTGGTGACGGAAGCATCTGTAAAAGAAATACCAGCTCAGTTTGAATCTTATGTAGATTCATTTTGGGTATTTGATAATGATATTCAATTAGCTTCAAAAAAATATAAATCCGAAAAACGTACGGTAAAGATCGGTGATGTGACAATCGGAGGAAACACGGGCAATACGATACTAATCGGAGGGCCATGTTCGGTAGAATCAGAAGATCAAATTCGTGAATCAGCTGAATTTATAAAATCTCTCGGACTGACTACATTGAGAGGAGGGTGTTATAAACCGCGTACGTCTCCATACTCTTTTCAGGGGATGGGTTTCGAAGGGTTGATGCTGTTGAAAAAGATGAAAGCCGAATACGGTTTGAATATTATTACCGAAGCACGTGATGCAACGCACATAGATGAGATCATCGAACATTCCGATGTTATTCAGGTTGGAGCAAAAGCCATGTATGATCAGGGAATTCTGCGTGCATGTGCGAAGACCGATAAACCGGTGTTGATCAAACGCGGTTTTGGAACAACGTTGAAAGAATTTGCTCAGGCAGCTGAGTTTGTATTATCGGGAGGTAACGAAAACGTCATTCTGTGCGAAAGAGGCTTGAGAACATTCGAAACCAATACGCGTTTTACACTGGATTTGTGTGGTGTTGCCTGGTTACAGGAACATGTGAATTTGCCAATCGTTTTGGATCCAAGTCATGCGATGGGGTATGCCTATGGAGTTCCTGTTCTTGCTAAAGCTTGTGTGGCAATGGGTATTGATGGCTTGCTGATTGAAGCACATCCGGATCCCCGCGTTGCCAAATCGGATGCATCTCAACAATTGGATCATCCCACATTTACAAAAATGTTAAACGAACTTAAACCGGTTGCTGAAGCGGTTGACTATAAAATCATCTGATGTTGTTTTTGGAACAAAATATCAAAGGAATCTGCGATCGTAATGGTATCACTTTCAGAGATTTTCTTTCTGATATGGAAGTTGAGGACGTAAGTGAATTGACTATTTATGATCTGGAAGCCATTGCAGAAGAATATGATGTGGATCTTCAGGCCTTGTTGTTTTCACATGTTACGCCTGAACTGAGTCTTCGCAAAAAACTGGACAAGATCAAATTATTGGTTTTGGATGTAGATGGCGTTATGACCGATGGAGGAATGTACTTCGACGCCGAAGGTAATCAATCAAAGAGATTCTTTGCGAAAGACGGTCACGCAATCATTCATTTAACAAAACAAGGATTCCCCGTAGCGATTATTTCAAGTGGTTTTGAAGGAGGAGCAGTGATGGCGAGAGCAAAAATTCTGGGGATCCAATATGCAACTGTAGATCGTACACCAAAGATTGACCGACTGAATAAAATCCTTTCTGAACTGAATCTGAAACCGGAGGAAGTTGCGATCATAGGTGATGACGTAAACGATCTTCAGGTAATGAAGGTAGTAGGTTTCACAGCTGTTCCTGCAGATGCAGTTGGTCGCGTTAAGGAAGTGGCCGACTTGATTTTGAGCAAGAAGGGAGGAGAAGGTTGCGTCAGAGAATTTATTGATAATTACTTATTAAAAGAGACGATAGCATCATGAACGAACACGTTAAGATTGGAATAATAAAAGAAGGGAAAGTACCACCGGATATGCGCGTACCACTGACACCGGATCAGTGTGCCAAGATCCAGGAGTTATATCCCGAAGTTGAAATTCATGTACAATCCAGTCCTATCAGAACGTTTTCTGACGATGAATACAGAGCGAAGGGAATACAAGTAGTAGAGGATCTTTCAGACTGCGACTTGATAATGGGAGTAAAGGAAGTAAATGTGGAAGATTTAATTCCCGGAAAGAAATTCATGTTCTTCTCGCATACGATCAAAAAACAACCTTACAATAGAAAGCTCCTTAAGGCAGTAATAGATAATAAAATTCAACTCATCGATTACGAAGTCCTGAAAGACAGACACGGGAAACGTGTGATCGGGTTCGGTAGGTATGCCGGAATAGTAGGAGCATATAACGGTTTCAGAACCTATGGTTTGAAGCATAAGTTGTATGACATTAAACCGGCTAATCAATGTGCTGATCGTAAGGAATTGGAAGCCGAATTGAAAAAGGTTAAGCTACCTAACGATACACGTATTCTGATGACCGGATTTGGGCGTGTAGGACATGGTGCACGTGAAGTGATTGATCTTTTACCAATTAAAGAAGTGTCTCCGGAAGAATACCTGGAAATGAAGTTCGATGAGCCTGTTTATACTCATCTGGAAGTAGAAGATTATTTCGGAAAGAAGGGTGGAGGAGAATTTGACAAATCCGAGTTTTACCGTTCACCGGAATCATACAAATCCACTTTCTCAAAGTATGTGAACAAAACGGACATGTATATTCCTTGCCATTTCTGGAATAACAAAGCTGATTTCATATTAAAACAGGAAGATCTTCAGCGTCCGGATAATCGTATTTCCGTAGTTGCAGACATTTCATGTGATATAGCCGGGCCGGTTGCCTGTACGATTCGTCCGAGTAAAATTGCTGATCCGATTTACGGATATGATCCGAAGACCGGAGAAGAAGTTGATTTCATGCAGGAAGGAGCTATTGCGGTGATGGCTGTAGATAACTTACCATGTGAATTACCGAAGGACGCATCTGCGGATTTTGGAAACGAATTGATTAAAGAAGTACTGCCTGCTCTACTGCGTATGGATGTACATGGAATGATTGATCGCGGAAGTGAAACAACACTAGGTGGTGCGCTAAATGAACCTTTTATGTATCTTCAGGCCTACCTTGAAGGAAAAGAATGATAAAAAAAGGAGATAAAAAGCTAATACGCGGCTGGGTTTTCTATGACTGGGCCAATTCGGTTTATAATCTGGTAATTTCTTCTGCCGTATTCCCGATTTTCTACGATAATATTACGACTAACCGATATCTGGCAAAACAAGGATGGGATAGTTTACCTGAAGGTCAGGATGTAATGGTTTCCTTTTTCGGATGGGAAACATCCAATTCCTCGTTGATGGCGTATGTGCTGTCTGCGTCTTTTCTTATCGTTTCAATACTGTCGCTGATGTTATCAGGCGTAGCCGACTTTTCAGGGAATAAAAAGCGATTTCTACAGTTTTTTGCATACCTCGGTTCTTTAGCATGTATTACATTATATTTCTTTAATGACGTCCCGATAGAGGTCGGAATGCTATCTGTTTTTCTTGCCAGTATTGGTTTCTGGAACAGTCTTGTATTCTATAATGCTTATCTCCCTGAGATTGCGGAACCGGATCAGCATGATAAAATTTCTGCACGTGGGTTTTCCATGGGATATTTCGGCAGTATGATCGCTTTGATCATCTGTCTTGTGATTATCATGTTCACCGGTGAAGACGGAAGTAATACCAAGTGGAGTTTTGTTTTAGTTGGTTTGTGGTGGGTCGGATTCAGTCAGATTACCTATCGTGTGCTTCCCAACAACGTTTATGACAAAAAACCGCAAAAGGGTATTCTTTTGAAAGGTTTCAAAGAGCTGCGTGTGGTTTTCGGACAATTCAGACATACATATCGATTGAAACGATTTTTGCGCTCTTTCTTCTTCTACAATACAGGTGTGCAAACGGTCATGTTGATGGCAGTGATCTTTGCCAAGAAAGAAGTGGATTGGGGAGATGCAGGGGGAGATACCGGACTGATCATTGCTATTTTATTAATTCAGATACTGGGAGCAGTGGGAGCATTCTTGATGTCAAGATTATCCGGGATTATTGGAAATATTAAAACGCTGGGAATTTCGGTTTTTATTTGGATTGGGGTGTGTCTGGCTGCTTATGTAGTAACAACGCCGAATCAATTCTACATTCTTGCTGCGACTGTCGGTTTGGTTATGGGTGGGGTACAAGCCTTGTCCCTAAATTTCTTCCGGAGACAGAAGATCATGCGAGTTTCTTTTCGTTCTATGATGCAACTGAAAAGATTGGAATTGTGATCGGTACTTTTGTGTTCGGATTCATGGATGCGTATTTAGGATCGATTCGCTATTCTGTTATTTCGATCGCAGTTTTCTTTGTAGTAGGGTTGTTGTTCCTGTTCTTTGTCCCAAAGGAAGAACGGATCAGGGCATAAAAAAACGGACCTCAAAAGATCCGTTTTCCATATTATTTGTGTCACCTTATTTTTGATAGAAAGGTAGTTTTACCACTTTCGCTTTTACCGGTTTTTCTCTGATTTCAACAAAGATTTCTGTATCTACACCGGCATATTCGGTTTTTACATAGCCTAAACCAATCGCTTTTTTCATAGAAGGAGACATGGTACCGGAAGTTACTTTTCCAATTTCATTGCCTTCTGCGTTGACCAATTTGTAGTCGTGTCTTGGAATTCCGCGATCTACTAATTCAAATGCAACCAGTTTGCGTTGAACGCCTGCTTCTTTTTGTTTTGTAAGGAAGTCCTTATCAACGAAATCTTCTTTCGCTAATTTTGTAATCCATCCCAATCCTGCTTCCAACGGAGAAGTAGTGTCGTCGATATCGTTTCCGTAAAGACAGAATCCCATTTCGAGGCGTAACGTATCACGTGCCGCAAGTCCGATTGGTTTAATGCCGAATGCAGCTCCTGCTTCAAATACTTTATTCCAAACTTGCAGTGCTTCCGAATTTTTACAATAGATTTCAAAACCTCCCGATCCGGTATATCCTGTTGCAGAAATGATCACATGTTCAATTCCTGCAAAGTCAGCTACTTCAAAGTGATAATATTTGATAGCGGAAAGATCAATGGAAGTCAGAGCCTGCATCGCTTCAACAGCTTTAGGTCCCTGGATGGCAAGAAGAGAGTAATCATCTGATAAATTGCGCATCTCACAATCAAAGCTGTTGTGCTGAGAGATCCAGTTCCAGTCCTTTTCAATATTGGACGCATTGACAACCAGAAGGTATTGTTCTTCCTTCATACGATAAACGATCAAATCGTCTACAATTCCTCCCTTTCCATTAGGAAGACAGCTGTATTGAGCTCTTCCGATTGTAAGTGTGGATGCATCATTCGAAGTTACTTTCTGAATCAGAGAAAGTGCTCCTGGTCCTGTAAGAAGGAATTCTCCCATGTGAGATACATCAAAAACACCAACACCATCGCGTACGCATTCGTGTTCTACATTTACGCCTTCGTATTGAACGGGCATTTCATATCCTGCAAAGGGAACCATCTTGGCCCCAAGCCCAACGTGTACATCGTATAGTGCTGTTTTTTTCATTTTTAAAAGTTTTGTTCAAATTTAATATTAATGTTCAAAGTGTAACATTTCAAATTGATTCTGCTAATTCTTTACCTACTAAAGAACCAATTGCAACTCCCATTCCTCCCATTCGAACTCCGCAATGTATTCCGGGAGCAATTGTACGGATGATCGGCTTTTTATTTTTTCCGACTCCCATGATTCCTGCCCAGGAATGCTCAATCCGGACATTTTTATCGGGGATAATAATTTCTTTCAGCAGCTGTTCAAGGTGCTCCATAATG
>QKAV01000139.1 GCA_003247185.1 Crocinitomicaceae bacterium | reverse complement strand
CGAATTGCACAAAACGAAGTGTCCATGTACTTTCGTCAGCAAAAGAAAGCTCAAAGTGTTCCTGTTGATGAAGGAAAGATAAAAGATCTGGCAGAAGAAGCTGAGCTCAATACTTATATGTCAATTGAAGAGCAGGAAAAGTTGATTGACCTGATCAATGAGCTGGAAGAGGAACACATGGATTTGATCGAATTGCGATTCTTTCAGCAGATGAGTTTTAAAGACATCGCAGAAATTTATAACATTACAGAAGCAAACGCTAAAATGCGTACATACAGAATCCTGGAAAGGATTGCAAAAAAGTGGAAAGAAGAATGAGAAAGTTCGTAAGAAATAGCGACCAAAAGAAGTTGACGCCGTCTAAGGAACAGATTAAGCGTCAAAAGGACTTCGCTCGTCTTCACCATGAGTATGAACGAATCCATAAACGCGGTAAAAAACCTCTCTACCGCGATCCGAAACTATTTATTCTACTCTTCCTTTTAGGAATTATTCTACTCCTGATTTTAATGGAAGCGGAGAAATAGGATTGTGCTATCACACCTTTTTTTGTAACTTCATGTGAAGTTTTCACTTTTGAAGTTAACAATCTACATAACCTGTTTGCTACTATTTGCCGTCAACGCAAGCGCTCAGGATATTCACTGGTCGCAATTCAACGATAATCCCATCTTCCAGAACCCGGGAAATGCAGGTCATTTTAATGGTGATCTTCGCTTCGTGGGAAATTATCGTGATCAATGGAGAAGTGTTACTGTTCCATTTAGTACGATTTCATTTTCAGTTGATGCCAACTACTACAAGAATAAAAACCTGGGATATGGATTAATGGTTTTCCATGATGTAGTCGGAGACGGCCATTTCAGAACCATTGAATTAGAAGGAAATGCATCTTACCAGATTAAATTGACATCGGATTCCATGCATACGATCCGACCGGGAATTAACATCGGGATGAATCATCGCCAGGTCAATTTTGATCAATTTCAGTTCGATAATCAGTTTAACGGTATCAATTACGACCCTACGCTTCCTACCAACGAAATCTACTCTACGGATCGAAAAACAAATTTCACTTTTGGCGTTGGTTCGATCTACCAGTACTATAAAAACGCCCGGTTTACGTTTACAGGTGGGTTTGGAGCATATAACCTTAACCGGCCCAATCAGGGATTTTATAATGATATTATTCCCCGGGATATTCGTGTAAACCTATTCGGAAAAGGACTTTATAAACTCAATTACGATTGGGATCTGGTACCCGGAGTTAATATTTCCATTCAGGGAAAATATCGGGAAATCATATTGGGATCATCTGTGAAATATACACTTGTGAATCGCCTGGGAGAATATCGCGCATTATATGGAGGGTTATTCTATCGGAACAGAGACGCGGCCTACATGAGTATCGGTATGGATTATCAGGCATGGTTTGTTGGTGTGAGCTATGACTTCAACTTTTCAAAATTAGTACCTGCCAGCCAGGTAAGAGGAGGACTTGAAATAGCTGTTCGCTACATTATGAACCGCTTTAAACCTAAAAAAATAACGCATCGAATATGTCCAGATTATATCTGATAGGATTCCTGCTTCTTGTTCATTTCTCCGGGTTCAGTCAGAACAACCTGAAGAAATACCTCGAATTCGCCAAAGAGCAGTATGATAAGGGCGACTATTATTATGCGCTGGAGTATTATAATAAGGCGATGAGCCTCGACTCCAATACCATTGATATCATCTGGCAGGTTGCAGAAACGTATCGCGCTTATAAAGACTACAGAAAGGCAGAGTATTATTACAAGAAGGTTTATGACCGTGAAGAGGCGAAAATCTATCCGTCTTCCCTACTCTATGTCGGGCTTATGCAAAAGCAAAATGGCAAGTACGAAGAAGCACTGGAGACATTTAAAAAGGCGAAAAAGAAATACTACAAGGATAAAAAAGGCTACAACTACCTCAAAAGCAAACGCGAGATCGAAAGTACATTATGGGCTATCTCAAATCGCAACGATAGTCTGGATGTAAGTGGAAGTACACTTTCAGACAATGTCAACACCCAAAACTCCGAGTTCGGTCATGGTATTTATAACGGGAGTCTTATTTTCTCCAGTTTGAGAGCCGACTCCATCAACAGTAGTGAAGAAGTTTATGAAACCAATTACCGGACAAAACTTTTTGAAAGTGAAATGGAAACACCTGTTAGTTCCTTTAAGCAATCTGAACAATTAAAAGACCTGATCGGTGAAAATAACAGTATCGGAAACGGGAGTTTTTCACTCGATGGAACACGGTTCTATTACAGCAGTTGTCAGGATGAGGGATATAACTACAGGTGTAAGATCATGGTAGCACGCTATATTGATGGTAAATGGATCAATCCGGACACACTTGGGGAGATCGTAAATGAACCCGGAGCAAATACAACGATGCCATGTATCGCTGATATCAACGGAACCGAAACACTTATTTTTTCATCTGACCGCGAAGAAAGCGAAGGCGGACTCGACCTCTTTTATTCCCGCATTAAAAACGGCAATGAATACAGTAAACCAAGACCAATCAAAAACCTCAATTCTCCGGACAACGAAGTGACACCCTGGTGGGATTCGAAAAATAATCGTCTGTACTTCGCGAGCTCATGGCACGATGGATTTGGAGGTCAGGATGTCTTCTATTCCGATAATAATGGCCAATTCACTAATCCGGTAAATGTCGGACTGCCGATTAATAGTCCGGCCAATGATCTCTATTTTTTCAAATACGAAGACACACTATTTGTGACATCCAACCGGATTGGTGTTCGTTACGCTAAGAACCCGACTTGCTGCAGCGATATATTTTGTTTTAAACCTCCGGTTCAACCAGAACCTCCGACAGCTATCGAGACTTTATTTGAATTAAATAAGCGCCTTCCGGTAACACTTTATTTCCATAATGACCGTCCTGACCCGGATTCCAGAGCGATTGCTACGAAATTGACTTACATGGAAACGTATACGGCCTACACCGCTCTTTTGGATGAATATAAAAAGGAATATGCCAAAGGACTTACAGGTGAAAGAGCGGATGAAGCCCGTGAGGAAATAGAAACGTTTTTCATCGAATACGTGGATAAGGGTGTTTCTGATCTTGACTATTTTAAAGATTTGTTACTCAAAGAACTTGAGAAAGGAGTGAAGATTGAAGTTACAATCAAAGGGTTTGCAAGCCCTCTGGCTAAGACGGACTACAACGTAAATCTTACCAAGAGACGGATCTCTTCCCTGATCAATTATCTCAGAAGTTACGATAATGGTGTATTTGTACCATATCTTGATAACACAGCTGAAAACGGAGGGCGGGTAGTATTTAAGGAAGTTCCGTTCGGAGAATACACGGCCAATCAACTCACGAGTGATAATCCAAATGATGTTCAAAATTCGGTTTATTCCAGAGCTGCGGCAATCGAACGAAAAATAGAAATCCAAAGTGTAAACTACCTGGAAGAAAATGACAAGTTTCCTTTAAAAAGTGAATTCCCGGTAGTAGATGGCGGACAGGTGAAACCGTCTCAAAAACTGAAAGCGTCCTATGTCATCGCCAATCGGTCCGAAACTACTGTTAAACTCACATCTCTTACTACTTCTTCCGAATACCTGAAATCCGAATTACCTGTAAATGAAATTGCACCGGGTCAGGAAATAACAATCAGTGCCGAATTGGACGCCAGTGGGTTTAAAGGGCACAGTATGCAGTATATTGATATCAAATGTGAAGATTGTCCGGGGGTACTGGAATTATACCTCACATTTGAAGTTAAAGAATAGACAGAAGTAAATCCGTATTTTTGTCGGCCAGACGAACAGGATGACATCCATCACCGAACAACATACTAAAAAGGAACGATTGAAATTCATCGATATGGCGAGAACTATCGCTATACTGATGATGATCGAAGGACATTTCACAGGTGCCGCTCTGGATGCATCTTATCGCAATGAAGAATATCCGCTTTATTATGCCTGGCATTTGTTTCACGGGCTAACGGCTCCTATGTTCTTCACTGTTACAGGTCTGATTTTCGTTTATCTTTTGCTTGGTAATGAAAGTTATTCTTTTTGGTCCAATCCCAGGGTTAATAAAGGTTTTAAACGGATTTCCACTTTATTTTTCTGGGGATACCTGATCCAATTCAATCTAAGATTTCTGATTGATGACCTTAGCGGAATCAAACCATATAATTACAACACCATTTTTGGCTTTCATGTACTCCAAAGTATTGCTATGTGTCTGGCCATAATTATTCTCACTTATGGTATTTACAAACTGATAAAAAAGGGGCCGGTATATCTTTACTTTCTACTGATGGCGGTTCTTATGTTAGTAGTATCCGGTGTTCTCCGGCATTATATCGGAATAGACAAATACCGGTTAGATCATGGTATCACTTCCGAGCCGAATTATTGGCCGCATCATTTTCCGGTTATTATCCAGAACATGTTTTACGGTCCGCAAACGGCATTCAGTTTCGTGCACACAGCGACCTATACTCTTATTGGTGGGATGATCGGGGCTATTATAAAATTGAACCAGGAAAAGGTGAAGAATTATGGTTTTATCCTGCGGTTTCTGTTAGGTGGAATTCTTTTATCGCTTCTTTCCGTTCCATTACTTCATCTCATCAAATGGATGATCTTTAAATTCGGAATCGTTGACCAGGGTTATTTTCATGAGAACATCATTACTGTAGCCCGATTAGGACAGGTAATTGCTGTTTTAGGCGCTTTAATGTTAGTCGACAAACTTTTTACAATAAAATCCGGATTGTTTTTAAAAATAGGACAGCATACCTTGCCTATTTATGTTGTTCACGTAATCATTCTCTATGGAGGTATAACCGGATTAGGGTTAAAACCAGAGGTGTTTAATCGCGATCTGGCGCCTTATTGGGCAATATTAATCTCCATAACGGCAATGAGTTTAAGCGCACTGATGGTTAAGTATATAGAACCTCTGGAACGCATCTACAACAGAATCTTCTTCTTTTGGAGAGAAAATAAAAGTAAGTCGTAAATTTGGCTCAATTATATAGTATGACCGAAGCAATACAAACCAAACTACCAGCAAAGCCTCGTTTGAAGTTTATCGATATGGCGAGATCAATCGCTATTCTATTAATGCTGGAAGGCCATTTTGTTGATGATAGCCTTGCTGTAATCTACCGGGATCCGAATAGTGTAGTGTTTTCGACATGGTTATATATCAGGGGATTTACAGCTGCTACATTCCTCACAGTAACAGGACTTATCTTCGTCTATTTATTACTTAAGAACAGAGAAACCGGGTATTTTCAGAACATAAGAATCAGAAAAGGGTTCAAGCGTGTCATCGAGCTATTTTTCTGGGGATATGTAGTACAATATTATGCATTCCACGTTCTGGAGTGTATCGCAATGGGGATCTTCACCATATTGGTAATCTACGGTATTTATAAACTCACACGGGTGATTCCGCTCTGGTTTTATTTTATGGTAGCGGGGATTTCTATTTTTTATGCCTATAATTTTATCCGCACCTTACCGGATGATTTAGCATGGCCTGTACATGCACCAAAATTCATTCAAAATGCATTTCATGGGCCCGGGCACAGAAGTGTCTTTCCTATGATCCCTTGGATGGGATTCACTATGTTCGGAGCAATGATCGGGGCTTTATTGCACGATCTGGATAAAATCGTACATAAATGGTATTTTCCGCTCTTCTTTTTCGCGGTTGGAGCATTATGCTATTTTGACCCTAAAGCGCTCCTGTTTGCTCTCGATAATCTTATTTACAGTATCTCAGGATATAAAACGCAATTTGTCTATCTGGACTGGATCTTTATCAAATTGGGGATGGTAATAATGATCCTGGGCGGGCTTATTGTAATTGATCATCGCTTTGGAAGTAAAATACCTGACAATAGTTTATTCCTGAAGGTTGGACAGAACACCTTAACCATATATGTGGTACACATGATGATCCTCTACGGAAGCCTGATCGGAATCGGATTAAATGATTTCTTTCACAAGTCCCTGGGGCCATGGGAAGTGACATTTGGAGCAATATCCTTCATCGCATTTTTTGTCATTCTGATTAAGTACATTGATCAGATCAGATCAGCGCTCGGATTTATTCTTAAGCCGATAAGAAAGATCATGAATAAAATTTTCTTGATTCAAAATTAAGCTGGTCCTAACTCTTTCTATCAGCTGAGTTCGTCACCTTTGGTTTTGACTTTTTGTTCTTTGTCGGACTAGGAGGTTCCACAAACGTTACTTTTCGTCTGATTTTTCTCACTCCGCAAACATCATCCACCTCCAAAATCACATAATAGGTACCTGCTTTTTTATATTTATGAGAGATGGTTTTCTCTACCGAATGCGCACCATCACCGAAACTCCACTTCACGGAGCAGGCATTTGGATAATTTGCATCACAGTGAACCAGGTATTCTCCGTTTGCCGTGCGTTCATATTTCACCTTGAGTGTATTTTGTTTCAGTTTATACACGTCCAGATTCTTGATCACATAATCGTAGGCTGTGTTCTGTATAATTTCAGCGTTCTTTGAATCGATCGTTTTATTATATGCGTTTAAAGGAGATGTTTTAAAGATGGCTGAATAAAACGTACTTGCAATAACATAAGAACCATCTTTAGTAGGATGCTGCATGTCCTCCGCATAGAGATTGATATTTGTCTTCTTCCGTATCAAGCGATAAACATCGCCAACCGGAACGATAGGCAGGTTATAAATTGCTGATAGATACTGATATCCCTTTCGAATGGAATCAGACATTTTTTCGTAGGTATCCACTTCCGGGCGATCCGCAAAACCTTCCTTATATCCCCATGTCATGTACAACAAAATATTGGTACACGGATTATTCGTATAAATCGAATCCACAATCTTATTAAAGTAAGGAATGGATGCTGTATCTATATATCCCGGAGAATAACTCAACTCCCTGCTAAATCCTTGCAGAACCACGTAATCCCACTTTTTCTGCTTAATGTGCTCAAATAACTCCGGACGCTCCGTATGCATCTTAAAGGAATGTCCACTCTTGGCATCCATTTCCACATTTACACGATACCCCTTTGATTCCGCCATCTTCTGAACCAGTTCAGGCATCTTGTTCATGTGCGTATAACTGTTTCCGATGAAAAGTATATTCATCGGTTGTACCTGCTCCTGCGCCTGAAGCGTGGAACCATAACCAAACAATGATGCGATCAGTCCGGTTTTAAACAATCCGGCAGCTCGGGAATAAAATTGATTGTACCACATAAACCACATTTTAGGAATGATCTGCAAATACCAATCCAAACGTAAATTATGCCTCAGATATTTTACTTGCGATAGCGCTCAACTCTTCAGGTGTAAGAGTCAATTTCTCCTGGCTGAAATTCATATCTGCAATTCCATTGATCGGAATTAAGTGAATGTGCGCATGTGGCACTTCCAGGCCAATGACGGTCACGCCGATTTTCTTACATGGGAAAACCGATTTTATTTTGTGTGCCACCCCTTTTGCGAAAATCATCATTTCCGAAAGCAGCTCATCTTCCATATCGAAAATGTAGTCAATTTCGACTTTTGGAATCACTAAAACATGTCCTTTGCGCAACGGCATTATGTCAAGAAAAGCTAAAAACCTGTCTGACTCTGCTACTTTGTAGCAAGGAATTTCTCCGTTAACAATACGACTAAATATAGTTGCCATTATCTGGTGATATCAACAATTTCAAACTGCATAACACCATTCGGTGTCTGCACATCTGCGATCTCTCCAACTGCCTTACCTAAAAGTCCCTTTCCAATAGGTGATTCTACCGAAATTTTCTTTTCCTTCAGGTCCGCCTCATTTTCTGCTACTAATGTATACTGCATTTCTGCACCATTCTTCACGTTTTTAATCTTAACCGTAGATAGGATATATACTTTAGAATCATCAATGTCTGAGTCGTCAATAATACGCGCATTGGAAATCACTTCCTTTAGTTTGGCAATCTTTGCTTCAAGTAAACCCTGTGCTTCTTTTGCCGCGTCATACTCTGCATTCTCAGACAAGTCTCCTTTATCTCTTGCATCAGCTATCTGCTGAGAAATAGCAGGACGTTGAACTGCTTCCAATTCATGTAATTCATCCTTTAATCTCTTCAATCCTTCTTCCGTATAGTAAGTAACTTGTGACATAATCCTATATTTTATAACAAAAACAAGAGAGCCCATCAGGACTCCCTTGTTTCACAAATGTATTAAAATTTATTATTTCAGACTGATCGTCGCTCCAATAGTGTGAATAATTCCGAAGATTCCTGCAAATCTTGCGCAATATTCAATTCCAAGAGCGCTTTTGTTCTCTCCAACCAACGCATCTACAGAAAAACCTGCAGTTGGTCCAACAAGAGCATTCGATCTGTTTTCAGCTGAGAACAGATTCTTTTCATATACAAAACCACCTCTCACATTGAATGCTACTTTCTCTTTGCTCATACCATAATCCAAACCGATACGATATTGATCAGCTGAGAAAGAATTCGCAGTGAAGCCTAATGCTAAGTTCAATTTGTTGCTCTCATTAAAGATGAAATCATACGATCCACCGATTGCCAATAATGAAGGCAATTCAAATGAAGCTGAACGCTCTACCAATGAAGCTGTGATATCAGGATTAACAACATAATCTACTTGCTTCGCTAATCCATCTCCGCTGTACTTCATCGTAGGACCAACATTTTTCAATGTGATTCCAAACTTCAACTGATCCTGTTCACCAGTTACGTAACGAATACCTGCATCAAATGCAATACCCGTTGTTTTCATGTTTGAAATACTCTCAGAAGTTACTTTGAAGTTAACACCTCCATAGATAGAACTTGAGAACGTTCTTGCAAACCCTACATTGAATATATTAGCACGAGGTGAGAATGTTCCGATATTACCTTCCGGGTTATCCACAGTTGTTACCGCAATATCCCCAAAATTTAATGATTGTACACTCACTGCAATTACACTACTTTCTGAAATTCTCTGAGCGATACCCGCACTGTTAAATGCGATACCTGCAGACCCCATCCAGTTGCTGTAGTTAAATTTCAATTGCGTTTTATCCGTAAATGCCAAACCTGCAATATTCGTATATGTTGCTTCCAGACCATTTACGTTGGCAATACCTGCATCTCCATAAGCGGCACTGCGTGCCCAAGGATTTATCAACATGTGCTGAGCTCCTGCAGATCCAACGCGATCTTCATTTCCGGCGTATGCCGATGCACCACCTATAAGCGCTGCACCGATCAATACTATACTTTTTAATTTCATAACTGAATTATTCATTAAAATTCGGTTTCATTATTAAATTCCCTGAAGGTCGATCGCACGCATACCGCCGAAGAACTTCAATACAACTTCACCCACATCAGGAACATCTACATGAATCAAATAAACTCCGGATGACAACGAAATTCCTTTGTGGTTTTTAAGATCCCAATCAATAGATGTAACCGGACTATCCTTTTTGAACGTACGTACCAACTTACCGCTGGATGTGTAGATACGAACTGTACATACATCCGGAAGGTTAGTGATTTTTACCTTGTTTTCAAGACGTGTACGCTCATATTCCGAGTACGCATAGTAAGGATTCGGTACCACATTGATCATTTTCAATGCTTCTGCCAGTTGATCTCTGCTTCCTGTTTCCGTTGCAATATCATCCATATTCCATCCATACATCGGACGACCATTGTTTTGTCCT
>QKAV01000026.1 GCA_003247185.1 Crocinitomicaceae bacterium | reverse complement strand
ATCAGGACTGGTTCATTGATTTCAATCCAAACGATACCAATAATATATTTTATACGGGAGAACAGTTATTTGAGCAATCATACATCAATGCATCTTATGATGGTGGTTCCAGCTGGATATTCGTTGACTCTATGTTGTCTCATTGCACGCACGGGGTAGCATTTCATCCAACCAATAAAGACCACATGATTTCGTACGGTGAAGGAAGGGTGGCTAAATCTACCGATCAGGGGTTATCATGGACAGATACCGGATATTTGGGCGTATATATTTTCAAAATTCTGTATGATGAAAATAATCCGGATATTTTATATGCTTCAGGTGACTTTCATGGAGTAAATGACACACTTACCATATACCGTTCTGTCGATAGTGGAAATACATGGCATACCTTTTTTACTGAAACCGTTGTTAATTCAGATGGGATAATGGATTTGCAGCTCTATGATAACAAATTAATTGTTTACACATTGATCAATGGTGTCTATTACCTGGATCTGAATTCTCTCAATGTCACCCAACAGGATCTTGCAGCAAGCCTTACCATTCATCCCAATCCTGCAGAAACGACCGTTCAGATTTCGTGTGACTTTGAGATTAAAAAACTAAAAATCTATGACCTGAACGGACGATTATTGAAAAATGAACATCCTGATCAAAAAGATGTCGTAATTAATATAGAGTATTTGTCTTCCGGATCCTATTTTCTTGTTTTAGATTTTGATAAAGGATCTGTGACTAAAAAGATTGAGAAAAAGTAACATGGAACAGCCTTTTGAAAATCCTCTTTTCTTCATTCCGTTGGCAGCCGGATTTATATTTGCCATTGCCGGCTTCATACTATTCAAATTTCCACCGAAGAAAATTAACCCACTCTACGGATACCGTACAAAGAGTTCGATGAAAAATCAAAAACACTGGGATTTTGCTCAGAAATATGCTTCTATTGAATTGATAAAGTTTGGTGGATTACTGGCTTTGATAGCAATAAGTGGTGTGTTTTTCAATCCTGATGAAAAAATATCCGTGTTCTTAGGACTTGGATTAATGCTATTAACTGTAATTCTCATATTGCTCCGGACAGAAAGAGCGATCAAAAACAAAGCTTTCGATTCGTACTAACATCTGCATTCTTTCAGATATAATAGCACCTATTTATCACCTTTATTCAGATTATCAGTAGGTTATCGATTCTAATCCACACCTGCACATCTACTACCGCCAGACTTTGTACCTGCGGTTACACAAATTAATTTTCTAAGCTTGTAACTTCGCAACTATGAACCTGAAGCGTTTCGTAGTCTTTGTTGCCATCTCTCTCTTTTCAGGAGTTACCCATGCGCAATATTGCGATTCGCTTACACCTATCCAGGCTGATACCATCCGGATTGAAAATGGAGTCCATACGTTCAAAGACTTCTTTGCGAAAGGCAAATTCCGGGGACATCTCAGAAATTATTTCATGTCAACGATCAATGATGGCGCACTTACCGACCATTATGCCAATGCCATCGGAGGATCTATCGCTTACAAAACAGCGAACTGGAACGGATTTGAATTTGGCATAAATGCAATTACCACTTTTAATGCCTTTTCTTCCGATCTCAGCGGAAGTGATCCCAATCACCAGGCAGCGAAGTGGGAAATGGAACTGTTTGACGTTCAGGATCCGACCAATAAATACAACCTGACACGTCTGGATGAACTTTACCTTGGTTATCAATCCCAAAAGTTCATGATCAAAGCCGGAAGGATGAATATTGATGAAGATCCTTTGCTGAAACGACGAGACGGAAGAATGATGGCATTCATGTACCAGGGAGTCTGGAGTAAAATCAATTTGTCGCAGAAAGTCCGGTTCTATAACGGGTTCATAAATGGCGTTGCTCCGCGAGGTATGACCAGGTGGTATTCCATGAATGACGCAATAGGACTCACCAATAACGGTATGCTAAACGACAGTACGAAAATGGACTATCGGGAAGCGGCCAATACAAAGGGATTATTGGTCGATGGCTTTAAAATAAATCCGACAACATCTCTGAAAATTCAGGTTTGGAACTATTACCTCCTTCACATGCACAATACCCTGTGGACGCAAGTTGATTTCGACAAGGATAAATTTGGATTTGGTGTTCAATACGTCATGCAGGCTGCTGATCCATATCAACGAAAACTTGCTTCCTCACAACAATATTTTGATCCGGGACACCTGTCTCACAGCCTGGTATTTCAGTTCAAATACAACTTCAATAAAAAAACACAAATTCGTGTAGCACAGCTGTTTATCACAAATGATGATCGCTTTGTATTTCCCAGGGAATTAACACGAGAGAACTTCTACACCTCCATTCCTCGCTCATGGATGGATGGATTGGGAAACAGCAGTGCCTCGCTTGCCGGATTGCAATATTATCCGAGTAACAAATTAAAAAAGGATCTGCGTTTTGATTTGATCGCACAATACATTAACTCTCCGGATATCGATGATCTCCGCATGAACAAATACGCTTCTCCGGATTATTTGCAACTCAATCTGGGCGTAGATTATAACTTCCATGGAGCTTTAGATGGCTTAAGCATCAATTTGCTATACATTTACAGGTATTGTGATCTCCCTTCCAATATGGACTTAGCAAAGGAATACTATAAAGTCAATTTCCACCACATCAACCTGATCGTAGAATTTTTGTTCTGACAAGAAAATATTGATTTTCAATATATTACTTATCCGGAATAACAACCTTTGTCTTACCCTCGGATAGAATAATACGTCGATCATTCGTATAATTTATCCTTGAATAAATCGGCTGAGCCACCATCTTTCCTGTCGTATCTATTGCTCCAAACTTCCCGTCAATCTTGATCAGGGCATAACCCAGTTCTGTGAATTCGTAGGCCTCATCAAACATAAACTCAGTGACCTCCTCTCCTTTTGCGTTGAGAAAACCCCATTTCCCGTCCCGATATGCCCGTACCATCGAATGAGAGAAACATCCCATATTCTGATAGCTGAATTTTGATGCAATACCTGTCTCAATATCAATGAAACCAATCTTACCATTTATATCCCTCAAAACATATCTTCCTTCAGTTGAACAGGAAACCTGCTTATAATTCACCGGCAACACAAATTTCCCATTTGTATCTATTACTCCAAACAACTTATTTTGCTCTACTACTGTTCTCCCCTCATAAAAACCATAAATTTTATCAAAGTCGAATGGTAGAACTATACTATCATTCACATCTACCAAACCGTATTTTCTATGACGCATAGCAAGGATAAGGTTATGATTAAATAATTGAATCGATTCATATTTAGTTGGCAGGCATTCTTTTCCTGTAGAATCGACCAGGCCTAAAAGCTGCATAGAAGAGCCCTTGCTCATCGTAGAATCATGATACTCCCCTTTTACCCTGTAGTATCCTTGCCCCATATAACGTGGTACTTCAAAGCTGTATTTAAAATCTGTGATCTGTTTACCTTTCGGATCAATCAGGGCCATCCGGCGTGAGGTATCTGATGCCACAAATGCATCATTATCCAAGCGGGATATCCACGTATATACAGGAGGTGTTATGCTGTTCATCAGCGTGTCTATAAGGCCATACTTGGAATCAATAGTATAAATCAGTAGTTCCTTTCCCGGTACAACCTCAATATTGTTATAGCGCGTTTCATTCAGAAAATGGTTATCCCGATCGACCAAATAAGCTCCTTCTCTACGCACTAAATAGATTCCTTTAGAAACCGGAGTTATTCCATTGTATATTATCGGAATCCGCAATTGCAAAAAATCGTCATACATCCCCCACATTCCGTCCTTCACTACATAATAATCCCCTTTGACGTAAGTAATCTGATCAAATTCAATTGGTAAAACAATGTTTCCCAGGGTATCCATAAGCCCCACTTTTCCGCCATATCTCCCCTGTTCAGATGCTAACACATGATATACAAACCCAAATTCATCTGCGTATATTATGCCATTCATCCATCCCCGATTCCTCGATTGCTCCATCCTCCACTTATGAGAAATACGTGTTTCACTTCCGGGAGCCAATAAACGTTTAATGTCACTCTGATCAACACCGTAATTCTGTAAAATTGTACCCTGTTCATTCCTTACCAAATAGCCATTTCGGGCATTAAAATTAATTGCATCATGGTAAGATGAGCCACCACGCGGATGTATCATATCTTCCATTCTTCCCTCTTCCAGACTGCGGTTATAGTAATCAACTTCAATGATCTGCACACCGTTGTAATACGGATAATAATATATCTGTGCCTGCGGATCCATTCCTTTCCAAAAGATCGGTTCGCTAATGATACCAAACGAGGGTAAGGTGTCAGGTTGGCCAAAGGCTGTTAATGTGATCAAACAAAGGAGAAGATGTACTGCTTTCATATTTATTATCTGAATCGCATCCCTGTACTCTTCAACAACGAAATAGTTCACCGGAAAGACGATTTAGTTCAATCAATGAACCTAAATCTACATATCTGTTTGTTTTTCAATTGTTTATTTCGTAACTTATGCTTGAACCAATATTACTGACATGTCTACTTCGCCTCACATAGTGCTTTTAGATAGTGATCGTTTTTATCACGCAATTCTTCGTGCAATGCTGACGCGTTATCAGGATGAACTCTCTTCCTACCATGTTCAGGACTTGCGCTTCACTTCTTTTCTTCACACTCTTGATCTGGAGCATAACATGCATCAGAAAATGGATTTCGTGATTCTCAATTATTTTCTTGATGACGGTAAAACCTGTCAACCTCTGATGCGAAATTTATTGAGTCAACAACCAAACTGTAAAATCATTGTGATTTCCGGTCACATGAGTTTAAGGACAGCAATCTCTCCTATTCTAATGGGAGCAGATGACTTTATTTTGAAAGACAATCATTTTACAAACAATTTGCAGACCTATCTTGACGTACAATTGAAATCAGGGTATCAAAATGCTTCCTGAGGCTTTTGTGATAATTATTACACACTTCACGCGAATGTAACCTACGTTTCCATTCTTTTTTGTACATTCAGATACATTCGTTGAAAAGACTTTTAAAATGGCAAAAGTAGTTGTTTTAGGTGCCGGTATTGCAGGACACACTGCAGCTGCACATCTGAGAAGAAAATTAAGCAAAGATCATGAAGTTGTGGTTGTGTCACCTAATAGCAACTATCAATGGGTTCCATCAAATATCTGGGTTGGAATTGGAAAAATGACCTCGAAACAAATCATTTTTCCCTTAGAGCCCCTCTACAAACGAAAAGGAATCAAGTTTAAACAGGCTAAAGTGGTTGATTTTTTCCCGGAGGGAAGCAGTGATCTTGACAAAGCGCACGTGAGCGTAGAATACGTTGCCGGAGAAAAAAAAGGTACAAAAGAGCTTGTCGATTACGATTACCTGATTAACGCTACGGGACCAAAGCTTGCATTCGATCTTACTCCCGGACTAAATCCTGGAAAGAACAATACCTACTCTGTTTGTACCTACGGACATGCTACCGAAGCCTGGGAAGGTCTTGAAAAATTGATTCAAAAAGCGAAAACGTCAAATGAAAAACAAAAAATTCTGATCGGAACAGGCCATCCCAAGGCCACTTGTCAGGGTGCGGCATTCGAATATATACTGAATGTTGAAAAGCTCTTGAGCGACCTGAAAGTACGCGACAAGTTTGATGTCAAATGGATATCGAATGAATATGAACTTGGCGATTTTGGAATGGATGGTTTACTCCTGAAATATGGCAGCAAGAATATTCCATCCAGTGAAATGGTGGAAATGCTCTTCAGAGACCGCAATATTGATTGGATCACGGAGGCAGGTGTGACGGAAGTTGAAGACGGAAAAGTACATTATGAAACGCTTGACGGGCAGAAACACACAGAAGAATTTGATTTCGCCATGTTGATCCCTGCCTTCTCGGGACATGGATTTAAAGCCTACGACAAAGCCAATAACGATATAACAGACAAATTGTTCAAAGGATTCATGATCGTTGATGCGGACTACACTCCGAAACCGCATGAAGAATGGACGGTTCAGGACTGGCCCGAAACCTATCAAAATCCTTCTTTCAGCAACATCTTTGCTCCCGGAATTGCCTTTGCTCCTCCGCACAGTATTTCGAAGCCACGCAAGAGTGAATCAGGTCTGGAAATTTTTCCTTCCCCACCACGCACAGGAATGCCTTCGGGGATTACAGCAAAGCTGGTAGCTGATAACATTATAGACATTATCAATAAAGGAACCCATGAATTGCATCACAAGGGCTCTCTCGGAAACATGGGGGCTGCCTGTATTGCCTCAGCCGGCTATGGAGCGTTTACAGGAAGTGGGGTGAGTATCACAACCTATCCTATTGTTCCCGACTTCAAGAAGTATCCGGATTCTCATGGTAGAAAACTGGGAAAAACCTTTGGCGAAGTAGGATTAGCGGGACACTGGTTGAAATTATTCCTACATTATGCCTTTCTTTATAAAGCAAAAATGAAACCTTTCTGGTGGATCATCCCAGAGTAAATAAAAAATTATGGAAATCACTAAATTTCAACGATTCTTAATGATGAATCCAATCATACAATTCTTCCGCTTTATATTTTTAAGCCTGAAGATTATGATTGTGGTTGCGGGTGGACACGGAGGTACGCGTAAGTAAGTCTACATTAATTTCATCGGACAATGGAAGACATGCTCCTCTATGATAGGATCCAGTTTGGATTTACCGTTACCTATCATTATCTGTTTCCTCAATTAACAATGGGACTCTCCCTGTTGATTGTCTACTTTAAATGGCGTTTTCTTCGCACGAAACAGGATTCCTATAACCATGCGGCGAAATTCTGGATGAAAATTTTTGCATTGAATTTCGCAATGGGAGTTGTAACCGGCATTCCTATGGAGTTTCAGTTTGGTACCAATTGGTCAAAATTCTCAGAAATGACCGGAGGAATAATCGGACAGACGCTTGCCATGGAAGGCATGTTCTCTTTTTTCCTGGAATCATCTTTCCTTGGTCTGTTTCTTTTCGGAGAGAAGTTACTTGGTCACAAATTGCACTTCCTAACCGGTTTTTTGGTATTTCTGGGCTCCTGGGCTAGTGGATTCCTTATTATAGCCACCCATTCCTGGATGCAACACCCTGTTGGATATGAGATTCTTGAAAATGGAGATTACGTATTGAAAAACTTCAGTGCACTTTTCAGTAATCCGTGGGTATGGCCTTCCTTCCTGCACAATCAGTTTGCTTCATTGGTTACCAGTTCATTTGTCGTTATGAGCATCGGCGCATTTTACCTTTTAAGCAAAAAGCATCAGGAATTCGGTAAAATGTTCTTAAAAACCGGACTGGTATTCGGTGCTGTATCCAGTATTCTTGTAGCTTTCCCAACTGGCGACTGGACAGCAAAGAACGTGGTCAAACATCAACCGGTTACCTTTGCAGCTATGGAAGGAATTTTCCATACGGAAGAAAAAGGATCGGAAATTATCCTGATCGGTCAGCCGAATATGAAGGAAAAGAAACTTGACAACAAAATAGCAGTACCAAATGTACTTAGTTTTCTCACCTATCAGAACTGGAATGCTCAAATCAAAGGACTGGACAATTTTGAAGAAAAGGATTACCCTACCAACATTCCCGGATTGTATTACGGTTACCATATAATGGTTGGACTGGGAACAATCTTCATTGGGATTCTAACGGTAGCACTGTTCTTCCTCTGGCGCAAAAAAATATTCAACCAACGATGGATATTGTGGATCCTCTTCCTGCTTGCGCCGTTCCCATACATCGCAAACACTGCAGGGTGGTACACAGCAGAGCTCGGACGTCAGCCCTGGTTAGTGTACAATCTGCTCCGTACTTCTGAGGGCGCCTCTCCTACCGTATCAGCAGGAAATACGCTCTTTACTTTACTCGGATTCATCGGACTTTATTTATTGCTGGGCTTGTTATTCGTAATTCTGGTGGGAAAAACAGTCAATAAAGGACCTGAACAACAAAACGCTTAACTATGGAACTCTTTTGGTACATTATTTTAGGATTAATGCTCACCATTTATGTAGTTCTGGATGGCTACGACTTTGGTGTTGGGATACTTCATCTCTTTCTCGCTAAAGAAGAGAAAGACAAGCGCTTATTTGTAAAATCAATAGGTCCGTTCTGGGATGCTAACGAAGTTTGGTTAATCGCTGCTGGAGGAATACTATTCTTTGCCTTTCCCAAAGTATACGCTTCTGCTTTTAGCGGATTCTACCTTCCATTGATCATCGTACTTTGGCTGTTGATCTTTCGCGCAGTAGGTCTGGAGTTAAGAGGACAAGTGCACAATGCCCTTTGGGAAGGATTTTGGGACCGGATGTTTGGTATTTCCAGCCTGCTTCTTGCCTTGTTCTTCGGAACGGCGCTCGGTAATGTGATCCGCGGTGTGAATTTGGGCGGAGTTGAGAATGGCGTCTCTGCTTATGATCCTCATAATTTCTTCCTTCCGCTTTGGAATCCGGAATTCAGTCCGAAAAGTGTGAATCTGGGTGTGATTGATTGGTTTACCGTATTGATTGGTGTAATAGCAGTGATAACACTTGCCATACACGGCGGGAACTGGATTATTTTAAAAACGAATTCCACTTTAATTCCCCGGATCAAAAAGTTGATTTTTCGATTAACAATTCTTCTAAGCGTATTGATTATTACCTCTTTTACCGTTTGGACTCTCGTGAATCCGGATCCTTTCCGCACTTTTATCGACCACCCCGTTTTGTGGATTTTTCCTGTGATTGCGTTACTCGGCTTGTTTGGATTATTCAGAGTACAGCACTTCCTCAAGGAATATTCAGGTTTCATCTCCAGTACCTTGTTCCTTCTGGGAGCATTAGCCTCCAGTTTTATCTCAATCTTCCCAAAGCTTCTGCCCTCAACAAACGACATAAACCCTTCCCTTACGATCTACAACGCCAGTACGGGTAAATATGGATTACAGGTTGGTATTTACTGGTGGATTATTGCTGCGATTCTGGTTATTATCTACCTGTTCGTTCAGTACAAAATATTCCGTGGAAAAATGGACGATATTGACTACGGTCACTAGCATTATTTACGTTTTGTTCCGATCTGACCCAAAATCATAGGGTATTAATACCTGATCTGCCTATTTACTCGCTTCACAATTTGTCCAGTTCAGGAAAAAAGACTACTTTATTGAATCGAACCAATCTTTTCATAACGTGAAAGAAGCTACTACTGAAAACGCAAATAGTGTTTATCTTGCCACTAAAGAAATGTATACCATGATTCAATTCTATTCCATGGTTTTGGGATTGGATATTATCGTGGAAGACAACTGCACCATTACCTTCTCTATAGGTAATCAGAATGAAAAAAATCTGATCAAACTTACGATTTGTGACCGGAAACATCCCGAATGCGATGGGCGCTTCGATTCCCTGATTACGGAACAGACCAGTGAAACAATGCCAATCACTTTTGAGGTGGATCTTCAGGACTATTTAAAAATCTCCGATCAACTTAAAAAGAAGCAAGTGAACCACAAACGAACCAAATACGAATGGATCACATGTGAGTCGTTATTTGTAAGAGACCCGGACGGCAATATCCTGGAATTTACGTGTTTTGAAGAACATACGGGAGACGCCTAAAACAAAGGCTCCAATCTACCTTTTCGTTTTACAATATTTTTGTAGTCCCATTGAATAGTTATTGCTTCCCGTAACCAGTTCCTGATTTCTTCTTCATTGATCTCCGAAAGTTCTGTAAAACGCTTCTCTGCAGCTTTAAACTTACCTTCCGGAACCAAACCCGGTGTT
>QKAV01000222.1 GCA_003247185.1 Crocinitomicaceae bacterium | reverse complement strand
ACTTGTATCCAACAAACAAGCATTATTATCCGGATTCAGGTAATCATTCAAATAATTCTGAAGAGCCCCTTCATCAACGGTCAATATTTTAGACAACGTATATGAACCTTGATTAAGGGACACCGACTCATTAATGGTCTGCATGGCAACGTTTGTTGTCGCACCAATCGACTCCTGACCGATGACCTGAGAAGTAGTAGTGAAAACCTCATTCCCACAATCATCCTTCAAGCTAAGTGTTAAGTTGTATACATACGGGTAGGAAACTCCATTCACTCCGTTACATGTCTCACTGTATACATCCGGAGTAATCGTATATACAAAATCATAATTTGTATTATCGTCAATCACACCTATTTGGGTCGCCAGCTTCAATCCATCTTCAATAGATCCGTGCAATCCTGTTGAGAACAGCATATTATCGTCCAAAGGAGTATCCGGTGAGTTTACATCGGTCTTATTTAACAGATCCGTAAAAGTCAACGTATGATTTCCGTTTTGCAAGCTCGGAAGGGAATCAAATGCCGTAGCATTACTACCTGCTAATGCAGATGCAATAACCCTGCCTTGGGCATCCAGATAAGACACACTCACCTGTCCGTTGGCATCCACTACCATGTTTTTCTTGTAACGGGTTTTATAACCAACCTTATAACCGAACAATCTGTCTAGCTCTTCCTGCGATGGTTGCAAATAATAGTACTCCGTTTCCTGACCGGACCCCATACTATGTGTAGCTCCTACTCCACTTTGCCTTCTCACTCTTCCGGTATTGTCCGGAGTATATTCTATTTGCGTAAATGCGTAACCATCAGATTCCGGCACATATTTTTGCCAATCCTGATCACTCGTTTGATTATATCCATTTACCGAATAATAAAGTCCCGAACCTATATTTTGATCTAGTGGATCTGCATTCGCAGATTCACATTGAGCCACAGTGGTATCTTCCCAGTCAAAATTCTTATGGTTATATGGTATACTATTCGCATTATTTATTGAACCATAAAACTGAATCGCAGGATTATCCTGAGGAACAGGTAATATTTGAATCACACCACGTCCTTCATTATCATAAATCGTTTCACCAACAACGGATTGGTTATTGCTAGTCATTCGGGTTACCGTTTGACGCCCGCGAAGTGTACCGTCAAAATACTGCGTGACTTCCTTCTTTTTTCCATTCTCGGCATACGTACTTTGATATTGCCAGTTTTTCCCGCCTTCATGTTCACTTGTAATCGTTACGTACGTCCAATTACTTACCGTAGCCGCACCAGCTCCACTACTCCAAATTCCGTGCTTATCAATTTCCAAATCATCAAGCCATCTGCCAACAGCTCTTACTCTGTATATCAGGTATCCTTTGGCGAAAATATGCGGTATTCTGAAACTGTTTTCCGATGTGCGTATCCTGGAACTATTTCGTTTAAAATCGTTCTCCGTAAACGGAATTTGACCGGCACTTAATGGGATGCCTATATTAGTGTCCGAATAATTATCTACCCAGGTCCACTCTAACTCATACTCCTCTGCTCCTGTTATATAACTCCAGTTCACAAAAATTTCATCTGTATTAGATGTAGTAGCATTCGTCCCTACCTGGCTCGCAATTCCCGTGGAACTATACGCAACCATCTGAGTGGCGGTTAATGGTGGGTTGACAAGGTCCAAATTATAGTATCTGTCCGCATAGACTCCTGACTTCAAATAAACATAATCTTTTAGTGTTGTACTTGAATTTCCATCAACTGTAACCTGAACCCCCGTAACTTTAACCTTAAATTTATGCACACCTGTCATTCTGAAATCCGAGGCATCCAGCAAGTTATTGGTTGGCCCGTGGAAATACTGCATATTTAGTACGACAGGGATAGCTGTCAGAATACTACCGGTATTTGAATATGGAGTTATCAATAAGTTTACGGTCACATCAATTGGACTAACCGAATACTCATAATCCATACTTATTTTATCGTTCAAACCAAGCTGGACATATCCAAAGCTATTTGCATCAACAAAATTTCCGCTCTGCAATTGTTGGAAGTCACCATCAATAACGAGGAAACTCTGACCACTTGTATAGAGATTTCCGATGCTGTTTCCTTCAATCTGGGTACTCCAATCCACTTCTCCTGCGAACAGAGAATAGCTTTGAATCATTAAGAACAAGCAAAAGGCAAACTTAGAAAATTTCATATTTTTCATTTAATGCGATTATCATAAAGCTCAAACCCTGAGTATTTTCCTCTTGGGGAGAGTATATTATTTACTGTATTTAAATAGCTCTTCAGCTCGAAAACGCCCTTTTCCGGGGTTCCGCCAAAACTAATTTCATTAAACTCCAATCTCAGATGAGGCTGTTGTAAATCCTGAGAATTATAACTTGTAGAAAAATCTTGTTGATAAACGAAGTACATATCAAGGCTTCTCAAAGTGTAATCACTTTTTTTAACTGCCAACCGAACTTTCGTACATGGGATCTGACTGGATTCTTTAATATGTAACAAGATGACATAATATCCTTCCTTGTCAAAAACTTCTTGCTTTGAACATTCCTTCAGTGCTTCATCAATGTTTACAGGTAACAGATCACTCTTCTTTTCTGTCTCCAAAACCATCGCCTGCTCTTCATTACTTATCTTTAAGAAAAAGCCGTTGCCGTTTATAAATTCAGTTTGATCTACTTTTTGATAGTAATTGGTTCCATTCACGAGTACCTGTCCACTTTGAATTGAATGTACTTCCTTTGTTGAATGACCTTTATAAAGCTTGTATTTCACATTATAGCTGTAGATATTTCCGCTATATGTTGAATGCATTTTTGAGATAATTGTCTTTGCATCCTGCGAAAGCAACGAAAATGGAAGAATCCCCAAAAACAATATAAAAAGGCCTGTTCTGATCATTCTTTTAGTTTTTAGGATTACTTGATCTGGACTCCTGAATTGTCATGATCCCCCTGGAAGTTTCCTTCTTAATTCTTGTCAGATTGCCTTCCTGGTCATATTCATAAAATGTCGCATAATTATTATCATCCAACTCTGCTGTTAACAACAGTGTAACCGGATCATAAACGTATGATTTCACGTTTGCACTAAAGGGATGAACCCGGATATCATCAAAATAGGCAGCATGAGTACCATAATTCACCAGATTAACGTTTAAATCTGTTGTTCCATAGGGAACCGTAAAAGACCCTACTATTCTTTGCCATCCTTCTATAATAGATCCCGAAGTTGTAAAATTTATGGAAGTTGTACTTGATCCTATAAACTCTACTTCCAAAGCTGTACTTGCATAGGTCTTTTGTTCAGTAGAATGGGCTTCTTTCACCCAACCACTGATCCAATATCTGTTTCCGACTTCGGGAGCAAAGTTGAGACATAGTTGACAGGTATCCACTACGCAACTATCAATTTGCACGATCTCGCCATCAGAGACAGTACAGGAAGTTCCCCCTGCTTCATAAGTATATACCAATTCAAAAAGATGATCTCCAGAAGGTAATGTAGACTGCGTAAAATAGGTTGTGTTACCTGGTAATCCGGGATTATCTAGCACCAAATTGCCATCCATATACAATTGATAGCTCCAATTAGCCATGTTTTGTCCTGACGGAGAAATTGAACCCGCATCAAAAAAGCTTACCAAATCAGTTTGGCAAAATGGCCCGGTAGATGTATACAAATCCGGAATCGCGACATAGGTGTCTATTTCCAAATAAGGGTAGATACTATTTGTTCCAAAGAGGTAACCACATGGATCACCATTAGATGGCATATTCGGTATATAAATGAGATTTGTCGAACACAACTCACCATTCTGCCCAATAAAGTAGGCCGTTGCTGTGATTTGCACTGTTCCTGCATTTGTATAGGTATGCGTAACAGTATCCATTCCCTGTGTAGTTATTGTTGTACCGTCACCCATGTTCCAGACAACATATTGTGCCGTCCAATAAGCTTGACCAGCAGGCTGACAGTTAGCCCAGGCTAAGGTATATTCACCTGTATTACACCAACCACTCGTTTTATTCGGGACAAAGGCTGAAACAGGACACTGCGAGGTGTCTATGATTGTTCCCAGCGTTAATACAATTGTAGAAGTGTAATTCGCACATGCAGCATGAGGTATGGTACTCGTTTCTCCATAAATCAATGCGTAAAAACTAACATTTGTACTACCAGGTGCAGGATATTGATGCGTGAAAATCAAAGAATCCGGGTTACCTGAAGGGGAAATAATTGTAGAATCACCGTCCCCATAATAAAACGTTGCTGTGGTTAAAGGAAAACTCGTTCCGGAATAATCCAGATGAAGAACAAATGTATAGTTTCCATTCCCATTGTTTTGATACGTTATCGTACCTGTCGGACAGGCATGTCCAACTGTCAATAGAAATGCAAATACTGTAATCAGAATAACTCTTATCATGATAATTTATTTACGGTTGCGCCCCTCCGGTTGCACATCCAATTTGTTTTGTCATTGTCGCTTTATTATTTCCTCCAACCTGAATACTATATCTTCCGGTATGGAATTCCTGATCAGTCCTACTAGACCCTGTAGAAATCGGCTCGAAATTAAAATGAGCATCACTAGGACAACCTCCGAAGCCATAATCTTCAAAGCCATCATATCCTATTTCGCGATATTTCGTATTTGCCCCAACCGCCATAGGGAAAGTGTTATTGTAACCATACTGAGCTGCCGAATATCGATCAAGAGCGTCTTTGTTCTCCAATTCGAATCCATACGGACTATACTTGGTAACTTCAGCTACATAAGTCCAATTCGTGAAGTTTTTCCACCAATAACCATTATTTGAAACCTGATACATTGGAGCGAAAGACATGAAATATCCTTGTTGACGAGGAGTTACTTCTGCCTGCGCATTTCTACCTGTTAAATATGTTCTTGAAGATTTCGTTCTCCATACACCCTTTTCATTGCGCACATACTCATTATAATTACCAAGAATTTCTGCCAGATTACATTCACATGGCATTTTCCAAATCTGAGAATAGTCTACTGCACCTGCATTGATAATTTTCCAGTCAGCCCAGTTCCCCTGACTAGCTTTCAGGAAATTAGGTCCCAGATTGGTTATCAGATTTCCTCCTACCGGGTCGATAAGCGGATTTCTCATCAAAGTCACATTCATAACTCCGGCTGACTGCAGGTTTCTATGTCCGGAGCGTACCACCTTCAGGCTGCTTCCGGAAATACCTGTCAGTATACTTCCATATTTATCCATTAGCTTAAACGTGTTTCCTGAGACTGATTTTACCCATGCATAATTATCTACCGTGGCAAAACCGTCATTCGAAATCACAACCTCATCTCCTGGAATCAAGAAATTCGAACTCGTGTAACCTGCAGGTAAACTCAACTGATAAGTACCGGATGTGATCTCACTGAATCCTCTTGTAAATCCAATGTTCAGAGAAGCTTGTGCCATTCCTCTGTAATACCAGTGTGCAGGATAATTGAATGTATAGTATTTATCGCTGTATTCATCAATTGTTTCTGTCAGAAGCACTTCTCCCGTACTCTGATCCCACGCGAGATTTCTTGTGGATACGGATGCCCCTGCATCATAAGCGATTGTTTCCTTCAGTAAACCAAAAGTATTTATCACTTTCGTCGTTGTAGCTGAGTGGAACAAATCCTCCGAATAACTGTAATCCGGCAATGGAATAGGAACAAGCCCCGGAATAATTCCAACGAAGAACGTTGCCAGGTTAGCATTGATTCCAGGTACTTCCGTAACGGTCTTATTCTCTCTGAAATCATTAATAATATCAACCTCAACACCAATCGTTTCTTTTCCTACGGATCCATCAGGTCGTACCACTACAACTTCGTTATTCAATCGGCCTTTGTTTCTGACCGGATCATCCGCAGCACTGAAGTTGTTGGGAGTTGAATAATTATCATACAGATAAGTCACCCCGGATATAGGAGCTTGCTGACCTTCAGCATATACCCATTGTGCTTTTTGTTTTCCATTCATATCATTCAAATGAATGACATACCCCTGAGTTGCAGTAAAATGCTTTCTTACATAGAGATTAAGAATACTTGCTAATGCTTCATTCTTATCCTCTTTGGCCTCCAAAATGGTTTGATCCACAATTGTCGGATAATCCTTGGATGTATAGAATTCACTGACCACCTTACCTGTACGGTGTAATTTCTTTACCGTATAACCGGCTTGAGGAGCAGTTCCATTTTGTAAGTTGGAAACTTCTACCCTCGAGTAAGTTACTTGCGGACTTGGAAAAAACGACTCTCCGAATGGTTTCTCTATATAGTTTTCTTCATCCGGCGCCAAAAGATGCTTAACAGTTGAGTATACCGGTTGTACAAATGGATTTTCTTTACTTCCAACCGGTTCATAAGCAGCCACTCCACTTGACATTCCGTTTGATAGCGTGTATTCATAATTCTGTCCGTAGGTCATTGTTTGATAGTCCCCCTGACCGGTTGTCATCTCTTCCCAGATATCGCTCGAAATAATGCGCTTCACCCGGGCACCACCGCCCAATTTATTTCCATCAGGAGTTAGCAAGCGAATCCATGATTTTAATTTGACAAATCTTCTTGCGACATTCTTGTTCTCCAGAGTAGCATTTGGCCCGGTAAAGATCTCTTTGATATTATTGAATATACTTGGAGAAAGTAGCTGTGTCACCATAGCCGAAATATCTTCCGTGTCGCCATTCGGTTGGTTGCTGTAGACATGCTGGCTTAAGTACTTTCTACCAAACTGCCAGGCTGCCTTCGAAATCGGGCTCACTTTATTTGTAGCTCCGGTAGAGTTAAATAATCCACCTTCCTTTTCAACTACTCTGATCGGGATACTAAGCACTGTAATATCAGGTGTTCCGCTATTTGAATCGTGATCGAAAGATTTCAACATCTCAGGTCCATTATACCCATTCGAGCTATTTACTTCTTCATATTCCAAATAACCTGTGACATAGTCATAGTGAGATGAATTAATAAGCGCCGGATCATACCCCTGAGAAGTCATATTTACATAAAACCTGAAATAGATCGGTGAATTTTTAATTTCCGCCAAATAATCATTGGCTGTCAAACTAGAATTATCATCCACCCTGACGTACAGGTATTTGGCAGCGCGGTTCAGCAATTGATTTCCATATAATTCGGCCGAACTTTGAGCGTCTACATTACCTTCCGGATCTCTCACATCACCTGCGCCAATCACCTTAAACATTTCCATCGCCTTCCTATCCTGAACATAGGCGTAATCATCCGACTCATAATCTACCGTTATTTTTCCCCCGGAAGGCAGATCGATATCCTTTAATGACCAGGCACCAGCATAATCTCCCTGAGTCGTCGGATCCTGTTCTGTATAGGGAAATTCGCTCGCAGTTGGTTCTCCGTCATTGTTACAGCTACCGCCTGTAGGTTTGTAGTTCCCCCAAATATCATAACCTTTGATGTTGTATGCAGGATTATATCCATACGTAAAATCATAGCCTGTGTATTTACCCATTTTTGAATTCCGGTAAGTGAAATAGACCTTTTTAAGTGTCAACTTACCTCCCCCATTGCTCAACTCATTCCCTCCGGTCGTAACCGAGCTCAGATCGTTGTTAGGTACTCCGGTACAAAGCGAATAATCATATACAAAATGTACGGTTTTAATTGGAACCGCATTCGGATTAACCGTCTGCATATCTGACAAATAGTACTCCTTTATTGAATACAAATTCACTTCGTCTAATTTGTACGAATTGTTGTTGTCATCTCTACCTCCAGCCTCGTTCAACACTCCATGCGCATCTTTTCTAGGCGAAGTCTTGAATACGGCTACATGTGTTTTTGTCTCTATCTTTTCTATCAGGTAAGTTTCCTTTTCTCCATACACATAATTTCCACGCTGATCTTTACTATCCGTTTCCAATCCTTCATTATACGTTGCCATATTTTGTTGATAAGGCACCCTCCATTTATAAGCGTTTCCGTTGTTCCCTTTTACATAAGAGAATTTTGTGTACGAACCTAAATCCGATAAGCTGGGTCCGTTATTGTCGACATCCTGATAATCCGTTGATAATACGGAAGTCAACAAATAAGAGTGTGCGTATTCCGGAGTAGTTGTTCGATCAAGAAATCTGTCATTTGGTAAATTTTTCGGATTATCCAAGTCTGATGGAGTATAGCTTACTAATTCCGTTGAACAATTTCCGCTATTTTCCACAGCGAAAGTAGCCTCTCGCTTTTTTGTATTAATGGCTGCTTGTCCATATACATATCGCGCTCCGTCATTACGTATAATTTGTACCTCTGCAACATGATGTTTCGGGTGAGCTAAAGACGTTGGAGTTCCTGTACGGTTTACATTCGGACCATATCCGATACCATTGTTCAGATCCTGCCAGGTCAGATTGACTACCGCCTGATTTCTATTGAGTCGGTCTGTACGTCTGATTTTACCTCCTACGCTCAGTGCGTATTCGTTTCCTTCTCCATTGTACTTATACTTAATGGTATTCTGAAGTTTTCTGTTAAACTTCGGACCATTAACATTCCAGGCAATTCTCGCCGGCTGATAATTTCCGGTTTGCGCAAACATTGCATCCAAATAAGGATCTGCACTTAAATCTCCAACGTTCTTAAAATGTACATTTTCATAACCCGGCTGCACATTTGCATCCGGCGTTACGTGAGACAGCATATTATTATTGACATTCCAATTACCCGAGTGACTTTGAACCAGTGACGCCTCGAAATCAATTCCAGCATGGAAGGCATTTCCGGTACCAAATTCAAGCCCTAATGTAAACGATTGAGAACCATCACTCACTAAAGGATCTGTAACATATCCCACCTGATTCTGATAAGGTCTGTACATTCCTGAGACACCTTGTCCCTGTACAGAATAAATATCATACGTAAAATTAGTGAGAGCCAGGTTGGTAGAATTAACACTAAAGTTCCCGTCTTTTTCCCTGTTAAAGTCCTGAATAGCATTAACACCCCCAGCAGTGTTATTGGTGTATCCATACGCTGGAGATAATTTATCGAGATCAGAGTCCTGAACCTTCATTATCGTTCCATAGGCCGTAATCTGGCCTTGTCCCTCACCTCCGAATAATTCAGCTCCTAAAGCTGCATTTACCGTAAAGCTTTTTGTCGACATTCCAACTCTCTTTGAAGGAGTATAGAGCTGATCCGTAAATCCGATTGCTGATCCGATACTTTTGGAGAAAGTCGACTTTTCTTTATTCTGTTTTAATTTAGCTTCATTATTTACCTCATTCTTTTTAACGGTAGCACGCATTGTCATAGATGTCAGACCCTGTCGGGAATTCATCGAAACACCAACACTAGTCGTTAACATATTATTCCTGTTGTTTTCCGTTTTGGTTCTCGCGTGCAACGAAATATTCGGTGATACCGTTAAACCATCAGGACCTGATTCGGCATTGAATCCTACACTAGCTGATTTTCCTAAATCCATCGTAATACCAACGCTTGGTTTCATTACGAATCCCGTATAGTTATTATACATAGCGGCAATTCCAAACGTCACATTACCTGGCTGATAAGTGGAATCCCCATCACCATTAAAAATATTCCCATCCGTACCTTCAGCCGTAATCCCTACGAGAGCAGGCGTAAATTTGAAATTCGCCCCGACAGTGACATTTGGTTTCAGGTAATTCTCGTATTGAATTAAATCTCCCTTAAAATCGTCCGGAATACCACGTACATTTCTATTGATCTGTCCGACAGAAAGATTCCATCCCAATCCAACCCAGGAAGCCTCATCATCCATTCCTACTCCTGAAGAATAAGCCATATTTATGGGAT
>QKAV01000203.1 GCA_003247185.1 Crocinitomicaceae bacterium | reverse complement strand
ACAGGCAAAACAATAGTTTATCCGAATCCTGCGCATGAAAAAATAACAATTGAAACTTCTGATGAAAAATTCGAAGGTGCCGAGGTCTACAACTTAATGGGAGAAATTGTTCTTTATTCCGAATCAAAAGAAATTGAAGTGTCTCATCTGACGGATGGAGTATACTTTTTGAAGCTTGTTAATTCGGAGGAGGTTATAAAATTCATCAAACACTAATGGAGGAAGTAGAGATAGAAGAAGAAGGCGGAGGAGATGAATTGTACGAACATTTCAAATTTATTGCAGACAAAGGGCAGGAAGTTGTTCGTATTGACAAGTTTCTACTCGATCGGATGCCGAACACATCAAGGAACAAGATTCAAAATGCGGCAAAAAACGGCAACGTACTGGTCAATGATAAAGTAGTTAAGCAGAATTACAAAATTAAACCGACTGATGTCGTAAGTATAGTTCTTCCGTATCCGATTCGTGAACTGGAGCTGATTCCGCAGGATATTCCTTTGGATATTGTCTATGAAGATGACCAGTTGATCGTAGTGAACAAACCTTCAGACATGGTTGTTCATCCGGGATATGGTAACTACAAAGGAACACTGGTAAATGCATTGGTGTATCATTTCGATAATTTACCGGAGCGAAGAGATAACTATTATGGCCGGCCTGGATTAGTTCACAGGTTGGACAAACATACCACAGGTCTGTTGGTTATTGCAAAAACGGAAGAGGCATTAAATAGTCTGGCAAAACAATTCCACGATAGAACTACCGAACGCAGATACTGGGCACTTGTATGGGGTGATGTACAGGAGGACGGAACCGTTATCGGGAATCTGGCCCGATCACTTAAAAATCGAAAAGTGATGCAGGTTTTTCCGGAAGGAGATTATGGTAAGCATGCGGTAACACACTATAAAGTGCTGAAGCGTTTTGGTTATGTAACCCTGGTAGAGTGTAAATTGGAAACAGGAAGAACACATCAGATCAGAGTGCACATGAAATACATCGGGCACCCGCTTTTTCACGATCTGGAATACGGTGGGGACAAAATCTTAAAAGGAACGACAAGTGCAAAGTACAAAAGCTTTATAGATAATTGCTTTGAATTGATCCCGGGACAAGCGCTTCATGCTAAGACTCTGGGATTCAAGCACCCGGCTACAGGTGAATACATGCAATTTGATTCGGAATTGCCGGAAGGCTTTCAAAAAGTTCTGAAAAAATGGGAGACCTATGTCGCTCCTACTGTTTAAATCTTAAGGATTCAATTCTAACTTGAAATAAGTTTAACAGTTTATTACAAATAAATTATTTTTGTTAGCTTTGCTAGCTATAGATTAATGCATTTAGCACGAAATCTAACTACATTAAACAAGGAAAAGAATGAATCTAAAATTATTCTTAGTCGCTGCTACTATGACAATCTTGTCATCAGCAGTTAACGGACAGAGTAAGTATGTTGTGAAAGCCAGACAAGCATACATACAAGAGAATTACAGTGATGCAACTGAACTTTGTGGGACTGCCTATTCTAAAATGACAAGAAAAGGAAAGCAGGCAAAGAAGATGAAAGGAGAAATGGCTTTCATGGCAGCTGAGTCTTACAGACAGACAGAAAGATTCCGCGAAGCAAATGAATGGTATGATCGCGCCATCCTTCTTGATTACTATGATATTGTTCCGGAAGTGTATCTGTATAATGCAGAGATGTTGGTAATGATGTCAAGCTTTGATAAGGCGAAAGAAAACTTTAGCGAATATCTTAAACTTGTTCCTAACAATGAACGTGCGCTTGCCGGAATTGAGTCATGCGAGCGTAACAAGGAATTTGTAGCTGAGAAAACGCGTCACGTAGTTGAGAATCAAAATACATTGAACAAGAAGGAGTTTGATATGGCTCCTATGTTTGGTGACAGAAAAGAAAACAAATTATACTTCTCCTCTTCAAGAGAAGGTGTTACCGGAAAAGATAAGGATCCGAGAACGGGAGAATTGTACATGGACCTTTGGATTTCTGAATTGGATAAAAAAGGAAACTGGACAGAACCGTATTTAGTTGTCGGAGAAGGTATCAATACAGAAGACAATGAAGGTACAGTGTGTTTCGATGCACGTTACAAAACGATGTTCTTCACACGTTGTCCTAATGTGAAAAAGCAGAATTTGGGTTGTGACATCTGGATGTCAGAAGCAAAAGGTAAAAACGAATGGAAGGAGCCAACAAAACTGGTTCTTAAGACAAATGATTCTATTTCAGTCGGACATCCTTGTACATTGGATGGAAAATACCTGATCTTCGCTTCGGATATGCCGGGAGGTTACGGAGGTAGAGACCTTTGGTATACAACATACGATCGTAAAGCAGATACATGGACTACTCCTGTAAACATGGGGCCAGAGATCAATACAAAAGGTGATGAGTTATTCCCTACATTCGCTATAAACGGAGATCTTTATTTTGCTTCAAACGGTCGCCCTGGAATGGGAGGATTGGATATCTATCGCGCTACTCGCGTTGGAGAAGAAAACAAATGGGAAAATCCTACAAATGTCGGAGCACCGATCAACAGTACTTCTAATGATTACGCTTTAATCGAGAAAGATGCAAGAACAGGATATTTTACTTCAGAGCGTAAAAGCGTGAACGGAGAATATGTTCCGGATATTTACAAATACACCTTGCCTCCAAACTTGTTCGATCTTAAAGTGAACGTAACCGAATTAGGTAACAAGCAGATCAAGATTGAAGACGTGAAAGTGGTTGTTAAAGGAACGGATGGTTCTACCTGGGAAGGATATACAGATGATCAGGGAGCAGTATTCTGGGATAAACGTCCTTCTGAAGATCCTACTTTCGGAGATCGTTACGTTAATGAAGAAGTGAGCTATAAAATCACAATCTCAAAAGAAGGTTATCACGAAGATAAAGAAGGATCTAAGTTTACAACGGAAGGGTTGGATTACGGTCAGAGTTTCATTATTGACATGGCATTACTACCGAAAAAACCAATTCGCCTTCCGGAAGTTCGTTATCCTTTGAATCAATGGACATTGTTAGTTGACTCTACAATCAACTCACCGGATTCATTGTTATTCGTATACAATCTGATGCAGGAATATCCGGGAATGATACTTGAATTAAGCTCTCATACGGATTCACGCGGATCTGATAAGGCTAACCAAAAGCTTTCTGAAAACCGTGCTAAAGCATGTTACATTTACCTGGTACAAGAGAAAGGTGTTGACCCAAGACGCTTGGTTCCTGTTGGAAAAGGTGAAAGTGAGCCTCGTACTATTTGGAAGAAGGGAGAAGAATATATGGCTACACAGCCGGCTGATATGGACGGTGTTGAAACGATTGTTTTAACAGAAGCATATATCAATCAGTTCAAGAGATCTAACCCGAACTTGTTCTCGATGCTCCATCAGTTGAATAGACGTACGGAAGGTAGAGTATTAAGCATGGACTTTGATCCTGCAACAGCTCCGCCAGCTGATCCGAAACACATGGAATACGTGAAATATCCTTGATAATTAGCTAATATAGTTTTGAAAGGCGCTCAACTGAGCGCCTTTTTTTGTAACTTATTGTTACCTATCTACTGAATATGACTGAAAAATACCTGCACCAATTATGGCAGAAAAAGAGGTTCACGAAGCCGGAATTGATATTATCTGACGGAAGATCGCTCCGGATTCTTCATTTTGGTTATTACAATCGAAATAATGAGGGCCCCGATTTTTCTATGGCCGTGATAGAGATCGAAGGACAGACCTTGTACGGTCCTGTCGAATTACATGTCAAATCATCCGATTGGTATCGGCATGGACATCAGAATGACAATAAGTATAGTCAGGTGATTTTGCATGTTGTCTATGAACATGATCAAGAAGTAACTCTTTCGGATCAAAAAATACCTGTACTTGAACTTCGTCCGTATATCGATACCTTCCATTACGCGAAACAACTTAAGGGTATGGCTTCGGATCAGTTAATTCCCTGTTCGGGACACCTGTTAAAAGCAAGTTCATTGGATGCAATGAAAGAATGGGCAATCCAGAAAAGATTGAGTGAATTAAAGCGCGAAACAGAAACAACATGTCAGCCCTTATTGTCTCTATTGATAGCCCGTTCATTCGGAATGGGTGAAAACGGAAAGGAATGGATAGGTTTTTTGGATAACGGGACATTTTCAGGAAACTATATCCGTTTCGGATTGCGTCCGCAAAACAGAGTGGAAACACGTACCGTGCAATTGAGAGTATTGCTCTCCACTTTAAAAGAATTCAGGGCAGAAGAAAGTGCCTACAAGGAATTCAATAAAGTGATAGATCAGGTCAATATCGAGCTGCGGAGGTCTGGTGTCGCAGAAATGGGAACAGTACTAAGGAAGAACATTTTTACAAATGCAATTTTACCGTATTTATATATTAATCAGGACTTGAATTTGGATCAGGTACTGGAGACGATGAACAAAATTGCACCGGAATCTAATTATTACACACGGATATGGAAAGACAAAGGATTTCTTGTTCGGTCATTATTTGATTCTCAGGGGCTTTTATGGCTTTACAAATGGAAGTGCTCTGAGAAAAAATGTCTAACTTGCACTGTAGGAAGAGAAACGATTTACAATGATTCAAAAAATAGTCTTCTTTTTTGAAATGAGGTCTTTTGGAGTGAGTGCCTGGTGGGCTAGGAAGCTCGGTATTAGCATTTCAAAGGTCAGACTTGGATTCATTTACGCCTCATTTATAGCATTGGGTTCCCCCTTGTTGCTTTATCTGATTATGGCGTGGATCCTTGAACATAAGCACTACTTTAAATTTCAGGCAAAAAAGAGAAATTCCATCTGGGAATTGTAAACTATGCTATTCAACTACCGCCAGTTTTATAAGTTATACTACTTTCTACTTTTATTATTTGTAATAACGGGAGGTGGAGTAATTGGTTTTATGCTAATAGAAGGTTGGGGATTCATCGACTCTCTTTACATGACCATTATCACGATTTCAACTGTCGGATTTGGGGAGGTTCACGAATTAACTTTATATGGACGTCTTTTTGCTTCCTTTTTGATCGTTAGTAGTTTCGGTACATTTGCCTATGCCGTTACCTCGATAACTCAGTACGTAGTAGGAGGAGAATATAAAACCTATTTTAAAGAATAC
Source organism: Crocinitomicaceae bacterium (assembly GCA_003247185.1). Taxonomy (GTDB): domain Bacteria; phylum Bacteroidota; class Bacteroidia; order Flavobacteriales_D; family Crocinitomicaceae; genus UBA4466. The sequence continues at coordinate 4,702 of QKAV01000203.1, read as the reverse complement.
AGAACTATGCAGGCTTCAAAGCAATTGGAAAATCATGTGATTATCTGCGGCTACGGACGTGTTGGGCGTCAGGTAGCAAAGGATCTTGAAATGACAAACAGCGATTTTGTTATTATTGAACAGGATGACGCAACAATAGAAGAAGCAAAAAGAACAAATGACTATTTATTCCTGAAAGGAAATAGTACGAATGATGAAATTCTGGATTTGGCAGGAGTTAGAAAAGCACGTGCAATAATCACCTGTCTGCCGAATGATGCAGACAATGTGTATGTTGTTTTAGCGGCCAGAGAAGCGAGTAAATCAGTATTAATTGTCTCCAGAGCCTCACAGGATAGCGCAGTATCCAAGTTAAAGATCGCCGGAGCAGACAATGTGATTATGCCTGACTCTATCGGAGGGTCTCACATGGCTTCGTTAATCGCAAATCGAGATGTAATGGAGTTTATTGATATTATTCGTATTCCGGGATTTGAAAGCGCAAATATTGCCACCATATCCTACGAAGAGCTGACTACCGAATTGCAACAAGCTACAATCGGTCAGTTAAAAGCAGTACAAATATCAGGTGTGTCAATTATCGGTATGAAATCCGTAAGCGGAGAGTATATTGTCAATCCTGAAGATGATTTACTGATGAAGGAGGGGTGCCGTCTCTTCGTTTTGGGAACATCTCAACAAGTCGCTAAACTAAAGAACTACTTTGGTCTTGAGTAGACGACAGTCATTGTAGTTTCAATTCATTATATTTGTTCGAACCCTAAAAAAAAGCTACTTATGCGTTTTGCATTATCATCTATTTTTCTTCTATTACCTTTTTTACAATTTGCTCAGGAAAAACCCATTGATCAAATTATCGATGAGAAATTTGGAGATTATACAGGTTGGTTCGTAAATGCCATTTTCTACTCCATTCCGTTTACAAATGATATCCAGGTTCCATGGGTATTAATTGTGTTGGTACTGGGAGCTGTTTTCTTTTCTGTGTATTTCAAGTTCATTAACGTAACAGGATTCAAGACGGCAATAAACATTGTAAGAGGAAAATACGATGAGATAGAATCAGGTGGAGATCAGATAGAAGCTTCGGATTCAGTACATGTATCCGGGGAAGGAGACGTTATTGATACGATTCGCGTAGAACACGATCATGATCATCATGGTGAGGTATCTCATTTTCAAGCACTGACGGCTGCATTATCTGCTACGGTAGGTTTAGGTAACATTGCCGGAGTTGCGGTAGCGATTTCCATAGGTGGACCCGGAGCTACCTTCTGGATGATAGTTGCAGGTTTGATCGGGATGGCTTCGAAATTTACAGAATGTACGCTTGGGGTCCGATACCGCGAAATAGACGAAAACGGACGGGTATATGGTGGACCGATGTATTATCTTACAAAAGGTCTTAGGGAGAAAGGGATGGCCGGATTTGGTAAAATTCTGGCAATCGTATTTGCAATCATGTGCATTGGCGGCTCATTCGGAGGAGGAAATATGTTTCAATCGAATCAGGCATTTGCAATGCTACAGTCGTACACTGGTGGAGCTGAAAGCCCCTTGAACGGATATGGCTTGATCTTCGGGATAGTGATGGCCGTTTTGGTAGGTATAGTTATTATCGGCGGGATTAAGAAGATTGCAAACGTAACGGACAAAATTGTGCCATTTATGGTTGCTATATATGTGCTGGCAGTAATTGTTATTTTATTCATGAACGCCGGACGTATACCAGCTGCATTTTCTGAAATTTTCAGCGGGGCATTTACAGGAATGGGAATAGCAGGAGGGATATTCGGAGTGCTTATTCAGGGATTCAGACGTGCTGCATTTTCCAATGAAGCCGGAATTGGATCTGCTTCGATAGCTCACTCGGCCGTAAAAACAAAGTATGCTGCGAGTGAAGGACTTGTTGCACTTCTTGAACCATTTATAGATACAGTTATTGTGTGTACGATGACTGCCCTGGTACTGGTAATAAGTAATGGGGATGGCTCAATTATGGAATATGGAACAGCTGTTACAGAAGGAGTGGAAGTGACTTCCAAGGCCTTTGCTGCAAATATTTCATGGTTCCCGCTCATCTTAACAATTGCGGTCATTTTGTTTGCATTCAGCACCATGATTTCATGGTCTTATTATGGATATCAGGCGTGGACATTCTTGTTCGGGCGATCAAAATCAATGGAGTACATGTATAAATTTTTATTCTGTGTTTTTGTAGCGTTAGGAGCAGCGATTCAATTGGGTTCTGTTATCAATTTTTCCGATGCAATGATCTTTGCCATGCTGGTGCCTAATATGATTGGTTTATTCTTGTTAGCTCCGAAAGTAAAGGAGGAGCTGAACAAATTCAAACGAGCTATTGCGAAATAAATGTATCTGTCGAAGCGGCATAGAAGAGGGCTGTTATGGTTGTTACTGCTAGGAGTAGCAATTTCCTTTACACCAAGACTTCTTGCTTCATTGCTTCAACCCAAAGTTGAAATTTCATATACTACTTTTTTAAAGGCTCAAAGTGAGTTGAAAGAAGTATCGGGAGACAAGCAGGAACCAGATCAGAAAAAATCGTCGGACAAAAAGAAAAAACGCGCATACAGGACACCTGTGTCCAAGTTTGATCCGAATTTATACCAGGTATCGGATTGGATGAAATTGGGTCTGTCTGAAAAGCAGGCGAATGTTGTGGTGAATTTTGCGAAAAGAGGAATTAAGAACAACAATGATCTTTCCAGGATATTTGTGATCGACTCCGAACTGTTTGATTTGATAAAGGACTCTACAACGTATCTCAACCCCATTAACAAGGTCGGTGTTCCCGAAAAAAAGATTGTATTTGTGGACCTCAATTCTGCTTCAATGGAAGAATTGATGAGTGTAAGCGGAATAGGGGAGTTTTATGCGAAAAAGATCATTGAACGGCGTGGGAAATTGGGTGGTTTTGTTCGGAAGGAGCAATTACTGGAATTATGGAAGTTCGATGAAGAAAAATTCAACAAAGTAAAAGATCAGGTGATTGTTAAAGGAGAGCCAAAGCGAATAAATATTAACGCGGCTGATATAGATGAACTAAAATCTCACCCGTATCTTTCATACACCGAAGCAAACGCAATCGTAAAATACCGAAGTCAGCACGGATTATACAAAAGTATTGAAGAGATTAAACAGTCTGATTGGATAGATGAAATGGTATTTGAAAAAATTGAACCCTATTTAACAATAAGTAATGATTGAAAGTAAAATAAAATCGGTTATTCGTGATGTGCCGGACTTTCCAAAGCCGGGAATCGTATTTAAGGATATCACACCGATAATGATGAGTCCGGATTTGTCCAATGAAATGCTGGATCATCTTGTAGGAATGTATGAAGGAAAGGGAGTTGAGGCAATTGCCGGAATAGAGAGTAGGGGTTTTCTTTTTGGTTATCCTCTGGCAATGCGTCTCGGTGTTCCGTTCATTTTGATTCGAAAAAAAGGAAAGCTACCATACGAAAAGATCAGCTGTGATTACGATCTCGAGTATGGAACAGCTACAATTGAAATACATACGGACGCTATTGGACATAAAAAACGTGTGTTGATTCATGATGATCTTCTGGCAACCGGAGGCTCAGCAGAAGCGGCCGCCAGACTTATAGAAAAAGCAGGAGGGGAAGTTTATGGTTTTAATTTTCTTGTTGAATTGGAATTTTTAAATGGCAGGCAGAAGTTGGAGTCCTATTCTGATAATATTCTTAATTTAGTGGGCTATTAACCCAAGATTTATTGATATACAGTCCTCTTATGAATTTTGAAGCTAATGAGAATCAAAAAATGATCGCGCAAATGGTGCGTGATTTCGCAGAAAAAGAAATCCTTCCAAATAGAAACAAGTGGGATGAAGAAGAACATTTTCCGGTTGATGTAATGAAGAAAATGGGCGAGCTTGGTCTGCTTGGTGTTTTTGTCCCTGAACAATACGGTGGTAGCGGATTCGGATATTTTGAATATGCTACGGCACTTATGGAATTAGGACGTGTTTGCGGTGGAGTTGGGTTAAGTGTTGCGGCACATAATTCTCTTTGCACAGGACATATTTACTATAACGCTAGTGAAGAGCAAAAAATGAAATACCTGCCAAAATTGGCAAGCGGGGAGTTCATCGGGGCCTGGGGCTTAACTGAACCAAATACGGGTTCGGATGCGATGCGCATGAAGACTACAGCAGTAAAGGATGGAGATGACTGGATTATCAACGGAGCAAAAAACTGGATTACACACGGTTTAAGTGCGGATGTTGCGGTTGTTCTTGTTAGAACCGGAGAATTATTGGATAGCAGAGGAATTACGGCGTTTATTGTAGAAAAAGGAACTCCGGGATTTTCGGCGGTGAAGATCAAAGATAAATTAGGGGTTAGAGCAAGTGAAACTGCGGAATTGATATTTGAAAACTGCAGAGTTCCTAATGAGAATGTGATTGGGGAAGTAGGAATGGGATTCATTCAGGCTATGAAAGTTTTGGACGGAGGACGAATTTCGATCGCTGCTTTGAGTTGTGGAGTAGCTCGCGGAGCGTACGAGGCTGCGTTGAAGTATGCGAAGGAAAGAGAGCAATTTGGGCAGCCTATTGCGCAATTCCAGGCAATATCATTCAAGCTGGCGGATATGGCTACAGAGGTTGAGGCTGCAGAATTATTGACATTCCAGGCTGCGTACAGTAAGAATA
>QKAV01000060.1 GCA_003247185.1 Crocinitomicaceae bacterium | reverse complement strand
GGAAGGAAGCCGGATTGAAATACGCTTAACACAAAATGAGCTGATCATTGAGAATCCCGGAGACCAGTCATTGAACCCGGATGAGGTGTTTGAACGTTTCTCAGTGAATTCGAAGAAAAATGGAAATATAGGACTTGGTTTAGCCATAACAAAAGTCATTTGTGATCGCAATAATTGGAAAATCGGGTACAACTTTAAGGAGGGAAGGCATATTTTTTCCATTCAATTCACCTGATTCAGAATTGCTACAGATTCGTACCTCAACTTCGTAGTGTAATTTAAAAATGTAACTATGAAAAATTTAATCTTAATTCCGGCTTCAGTGCTTTTGGTTGCCGGAGCGTGTGCACAAAAAAATGATCAAACAGCTCCGGATAAGGTTCGTGAGGCATTTACTGCAAAATTTCAGGACGTGAAGCAGGTCGAGTGGAGTAAAGAAAGTGAGACGGAATGGGAGGCAGAATTTAAAAAAGAGGGAGTGGAATACTCGGCTGTTTTTGATGAGACCGGAAACTGGATCGAAACGGAACATGAAGTGAAGGCAAAAGATTTACCTGCTGCCGTATCCGCAACGCTTACTCAGCAGTTTGCAGATTACAAAATAGAAGCAGCGGAGATTGCTGAGAAAGGGGATGGAATTTCCTATGAGGTGGAAATTGAAAAAGGTGAAGTTGCGATGGAAGTTGTTTTAAGAGAAGATGGAAGCGTCGTTTCAAAAGAAGAAATCAAAGAAGACAATGAAGATTAACCTTCTCATACTTTTTCAATTCCTGACTGTTACCTTATTGGCTCAGCAGGATGGAATTATTGTTTCCGGCAATGTTCGTGATGGTTCTGAAGATGCTCCTTTACCTTTCGTGAATGTAGTTTTGAGGTCATTGCCGGATTCCTCGTTTGTCACGGGGGCTGTAACGGATGAAGCGGGTAGTTTTCAGTTTTCGCCTGTTAAAAGCGGTGATTACCTTCTTCAAATAAAGAGTTACGGTTTTCAACCCAAATTGCTGCCTCTTTTTGTTGGAGACAATAGCCCTTATCTGGACTTGGGTAAAATTGAGATGGAATCCATACTTCAGGAAGTCGGAGAAGTTAAGGTAACAGCAAAACAGGATGCAGTCAGTGGTAAACTGGATAAGCAGGTATACGATCTGGGAGATAATATCAGTCAGACCGGAGGTTCGGTAACTGCTGCGATGAAAAATCTTCCCGGAGTGACGATCGAAGATGGAGTTGTCAAATTGCGGGGAAGTGATCAGATCATTATTCTGATTGATGGCAAGCAAACGGCATTAACGGGTTTCGGGAATCAAAAGGGATTGGAAAACCTTCCTGCATCTGCAGTCGAAAAGATAGAGATCATTCAAAACCCTTCTTCCAAATACGACAGTAACGGAAGTGCAGGTATCATTAACATTATTCTGAAGAAAGAACAGAAGGAAGGTTTAAACGGAACCGTTTCTATGAACGGAGGATTGGGCGCGCTTTGGATCAAAAAGGCAAATCTTCCGACTATTCGCTCACAATACCAATACACGCCAAAGATCAATCCGTCGCTGTCATTGAACTACCGCAAAAAGAAAATGAACCTCTTGTTCGATGCGAATTACCTGTACACGCATACCCTGAACAAGAACGAGTTTGTAACCAGAACGTATGACGACGGAACGGTGATTCAGCAACAAACCATGCGGAACAGGAATACATCGTTTGTCACGGCACGAGCAGGAATGGATTTGCAGTTATCGGAAAGAGACCAGTTCACCATTTATGGTTTTATAGGTAGTGAGAAGATCCTGGATAATGGTGATGAACCCTTTTTCAATGCCGATCTGAGCAGTCGTTATCGCCTTTGGACCTTTCTCGAAGATGAATTGAAAACCACAGCAACAGGAACGATCAATTATGCGCATAAATTCAAGCAGGCAGGGCATCAACTGGAGGCTACGGGACAGTACAATTTCCATCGTGAAAACGAACAGTATTTCTTCGATAATCAATATGATACCTATACCGGAAGAGATTCGTTTAAATTGCTATCGGATGAAAACGTAATTGATTTTAAACTGGATTACACAAAGCCACTGAAACAAGGTAAGCTCGAAAGCGGTGTATATTTCAGGGATCGTTTTATTCCTACCAACATGCAGTTTAAACCGGGCTTGAATTCTGTTCTGGACTCCAGTGCAGGCGGTTGGGCGAGATATGAAGAATATATCCCTGCGGCATACCTCAATTATTCCTATCAGAACCGAAAGATAGATCTTGATGCAGGAGTTCGCGGAGAATATGCGCAGATCAATTACCTCGTCAATCCGGATCACCCGGTCTACAAATCCGATGGCTACACCTATTTTCAACCCTTCCCATCTGTACGATTCGGCTACAGGCTGACGGACAGGAACAAGATTACCATTTCTGCCAGCAGGCGTGTAAATCGTCCGAATGAAGTAGACATCCGGATCTTTCCCAAATACGACGATGCAGAGATCATCAAGGTAGGAAACCCGGAATTAGGTCCGCAATTCACAGATGTGGCGGAATTGGGCTTTAAAAGTAGTTTTAAGCAGGCTTATATTTATGCAGCATTCTTTGCCAGACGGACGAAT
>QKAV01000197.1 GCA_003247185.1 Crocinitomicaceae bacterium | reverse complement strand
TATGGGTCCTCAATGGTTTGTGCTCGCAACCCTTAAAAGTCTACACCAAAGACGGACAGTGGTATAGTTTCGGAGTAGGAGCAGGGGGAGTGAATCAGTTCAGCAGAAAACTGGAGATCGATTACGAAGGAAATAAGTGGTTCACGTTTAGAAATCAGGGGGTTTTCGGGTACAACGACAACAATTCGCCGGGTAATGCAGCCGATGACAAATACATTCAGCTTACGGTTGGGGAATACAGCGGAAATTTACCTTCAAGTGAAGTTACTGCGCTGGCTGTTGATTTTGACAATGAACTCTGGATCGGAACGGATAATGGTTTTGCCGTGCTTTATAATGCTGAGAACGCTTTTGATGCTTCTCCGGGGGAATACAATGCACAGCGAATAAAAGTGGAGTATGAGGGAAATGTGGAGTATGTACTGGGAGAAACACACATTACCGATATTGAAGTGGATGGCGGAAACCGCAAGTGGATGGGGACTGAAAATTCGGGATTGGTGCTTTTATCACCTGACGGTACGCAGGTACTCCGACAATTCACAGAAGAGAATTCTCCTTTAATTTCAAATGCAATCATCGACATGGAAATCGATCACACGACCGGAGAATTGTTTATAATTACGGACAAAGGGCTTGTTTCCTATCGCTCTGATGCGAGCTATGAAGACCCGAATTACAGTAATGTTACCGTCTTTCCGAATCCTGTAAGACCGGATTTCAGTGGTGTTATCACGATTCAGGGAATTCAGTACGATTCAGACGTGAAAATTACGGATGTTGCCGGCAATCTTGTTTACAAAACCACGTCAAATGGCGGTACAGCTACCTGGAACGGTCGTAAACTAACCGGAGAAAGAGTGGAGACAGGTGTATACCTGATCTGGACCGCGCCGAATGACGGAAAGGGGCATTATGTTGGTAAAGTAGCTGTAGTCAACTAATGGCGGAAAAAATCAACGGTATTTTCCTGACCAGGAGAAAACATACTTCAGGAAGCCTTGTAACGACATTTCTTACGGACGAAGAAGGCTTAAAATCATTTTATTTCAGAGGAGGAGAAAAAAAGTCAGCGACCTTGTATCCACTTGCGGAAGGCAATGTTATTTATAGTCCGAACAGACGGATGGATCTTCTTCCGATGTCTGGTTTTGAGAACTTGCATGCAGATAACTTTGTCTATGACCCAAGGAGGGGTGCAATTGCCTTTTTTATTACGGAATTATTGATGAAGTGTACTACAGAAAACAATCCGGATGCTGCACTTTACGAACGGACGTCTGCTTTGCGGGAAGCATTGAACAACGAGGACCGGGTGGCACTTCTGCCGCTGCATGCTTTGGTTCTTTTGATGGATCCCCTGGGTATTCGCATCGCGGTTGATCGTGAAGAACATTCCGGACAAGTGCTGGATATAAAAGATGGTGTTATACGGGCAGGAATCGAGAGCGATAAAACTCCGGGCGGAAGAACAATCAACTGGCTGGCTGATCAACTTACGGAAGCAGCATCATCGGTCGTTTTAAGTCGCGAAGAATCAAACCAACTGTTGCGTTTATTGTTGCATTATTATGCAGAGCATTTTCCGGGAGTTCATAAAATGAAATCCCTGGAGGTACTACACGAAACGATGAACTGAATTATTCTTCGTTAGTTACAGGCTTAGGCTCTTTGATGAACACATCTCTTAAGAAGATCGCCTCCAATGGATTCGCTTCGAAATTCTTGATACGTGCATTGACCATCACCACATGATCATCCGTCATAACCGGCATCACAGCAGCTTTATCAATAACCATTTGGTCACACTGTACCAACAATTCCGTACGTTTTTCAGGGTTTGTTTCGCTCAATGCTTTCAAGAACAATTTGTCAAATTCATCCGATTTGAATTTAAACGTGTTTACCATCGTAGCATTGTTGCTGATGTTACCGGCATAGAATAGCGCCAGGAAGTTTTCAGCATCCGGATAATCAGCGATCCATCCTTCTCTCCAGATTTTTGCTTTTCCTGAAGCAATGGCATTTTTACGCTCATCCATCGTACACAATTGTACATTTAACGTAACACCAAGATTTGCTTTGATTTGTTCCGCAATAGCTACACAAGCTTTGTGAATTCCGGAACCTTCAACGGTATTTACATAGAAATCCAAAGCAGGGAATCCTTTACCATCCTTATAACCGGCAGCGGCCATAAGTGCTTTCGCCTGTGTAGGATCGTATTTATATCCTTTTACCTTATCAGACGGATAGTTACCAATTGAAGGAACAAAACCATTCAATGCAGGCCACCCCTCACCTTCCAGTTTATCATCTACGATTGCCTTGCGATCGATTGCCAGGTTGAATGCCTTACGCACGCGCTCGTCAGAGAATTCATCACTATCACAAGCCATGGCAATGTACATCATACTCATACTTTGCTCAGACTCTACTTTGTGACGAACGTTTTTACCTTCCTGTGCCTCTTTAAGTGTACCCAGGATATGATCGATTTCTTCTACAGGAAGTTCCAGTACAAGGTCAATTTCCTGATTTCTGAACGCCATTAACTCTGAACGTTTGTTCTTAGCATAAGTGATTTCCACCTTGTCCATGAACGGCAACTG
>QKAV01000085.1 GCA_003247185.1 Crocinitomicaceae bacterium | reverse complement strand
TGATTGGTTTTGGGATCTGGAAAAAGCACCAGTACATGCGCATCATGGCGATGATTCTTTTCGGAATAGTACTGATCAAACTGTTCTTCTACGATATTGTTTCCGCATCTACCATTGCAAAAACAATTGTCTTTATCATTATTGGTTTGATCCTGCTTGCAATCTCTTTTCTATATAATAAATACAAAGCGTATATCAATGATGAAGATTAGTTTCGGTTTACTGATGTGGCTCTGTGGAGTAAGTGGATTCGCGCAAATGGACGAGTACACTTATAAGCGCGAAGTAAAGGATATAAAGGATAACTGGCACAGTATTTCACTCCCTGAAGCATGTTATGAAAAGTTTAAAAGTCCGTATGATGATATACGAATCTATGGTATCACAGATGGAAATGATACGATAGAAGCTCCTTACCTGATGCAGGTCAAAAAACGGATAGAGACAGTAGAAGAAGTGCGGTATGAGCTGATTAACCAATCTCATGATGCACAAGGATATTATTACACCTTTAAGCTGCAAAATGATGTAATCGTAAATGAAATCTTGCTTCGATTCGGTAGAAATAATTTTGATTGGAAAGTAAAACTGGAAGGAAGTTTTGATCAACGGAATTGGAAGACCTTATTGGAACAATATCGTATTTTATCAATTCACGATGGGAATATGGATTACGCTTATACAGATTTGCGTTTTCCTAATACAAACTACATCTATTATCGTCTGTTCATACCATCTTCTCAAGATCCGGGAATCGTTTCACCTATACTGAAACATACCGTGGTTGAGGGAGGAGAAGAAGTTATCTATGCTGCAAAACAAATACGAGCTGTAGAAGAAGACAAAACAAGTGTTTACGAGTTTCAACTAACACATGCGGTGCCGGTTTCAATGGTTAAAATACGCGCAAAAGATCCGTTTGATTATTACCGTATAATGGATGTTTATGTATCAACAGATAGCCTGATAACACCGCAGGGTAAAAAGCCTCATTTCCGAAGAATAACGCAAGAGGTGCTGAATTCGATTCGGGAAAATGACTTTGAGTTTTCGGAAGTGACAGCGAGCCATTTTAAGATTGTAATTCAGAATGCCGATAACCAACCGCTTCATATCGATCAGGTAATATTTGGTGGTTATGTGCACGAGTTGATCGTCCGATTTAATGAAAAAGCAAGGTATTATATGGTATATGGAAATGCGAATGCCCGTGTTCCCGAATATGACATTACCCACTTTCAGGATAAAATCCCTGTTGCTCCTGCTTCACTTTCTCTTGGCGATGAGGTGGCGATTAACGGGGGGACAAATGAATCGGAAGAAAAAAGTGATCCTTTATTTACGAATAAGGCGTGGCTTTGGTTCATTCTACTTGTGATTATTGCTGTTTTGGCAATCTTCACTTACCGTATGATGCGAGCAGAAGGGAAGGAGTAGCTTGTCAATCCAACCATTCGGGTTTGGGCAGATTATTTCTGTACATGTAAGCAGCGATTGCTTTTACTTCTTCCTCGTTAAAGTTTTGCTTGGGCATCACCTTAAAGCGCTTAATGGCTCCCGGCATTTTTGAATTTTCTTCGTTTGGATTCTTAACCCAATTCACGACCGATGAAACAAATTCAGCCTCAGTCATGTCGTCTTCCAGGTAATGCATTTTTACCCCACGCATGGGAGGTGCCAGGATCGTTTCGTGTGAATCACCATTGCCGTGGCAGGTCAGACAATTGTTTTTCATCAACAACTCACCATCCAATTCGGTTTCTACAATCTGCGTTGCTTCAGGTTCTTCAACCGGAGTGGAATTATTACAGGCAGATAGTACTCCCAGCGCAAATAGGCCTAATCCGATATGCTTTTTCATGTTCCCAGATTTTTGATTTGAGAACAAAGTACGGAAGAACCTCACTTTTTAGGGTAACCCGGGTGACAGAACACAACATTATTGAGAAATCAACAGGTGAGTATGCTGTTAGTCTGACGAAGAGTCGCCATTCCGTCTCTTTCAGATTCCTATAAGGCGTATTATGAAATCACTACTTTTTAATAAAACGAATTGTTTCTAAAGAATTATCAGACTGAATACAAAGGAAGTAAACTCCCGAACGAAGATCCTTTACTGAAACACTTTTGGAAAGATCCACATTCTTCAATACGACTAGACCTGTAATGTCTAAAACATAGACTGAGTTTATTTTGTCAGAGTCAATTCCCGATACGTTGAAGTCATCCGTAACAGGATTGGGAGAGAGAACGATTTTGTTTGTTTCAATATCATGAACTCCAAGGCCTGACATTGTACCAATATTTAAAGCCTGGGAACTACAACATCCCTGATTAACAGAAGTAATAGTAATGGATGTTACCGGTTGAATAACATGAATAACACCATCTGCATAACTCACAGCGTTGATTGTGTCAACATTAGCTACGCTTAAGTTGGCACCTGATAATAGTTCAACTTCTTGTGAAAAGCCGTAAGTGTCTGTTCTCCAGTATTTGGGTAAAATGTAAAGATTTACAGGGGAATCAAATACGAATCGCAGATCATCAAATCCACTGTAATCCAGGCATTCCTGACTCGAAGACAATGGAAATGCAGAATAATCAGAAGT
>QKAV01000075.1 GCA_003247185.1 Crocinitomicaceae bacterium | reverse complement strand
CCATTGAGCATTCTCAAATTCTTCGCAAATACTGTATATTATCAGCTCGGGACAAATCTATATAGGATGATTGAAGGTTATCCGGTAGCCCAGCAAGTCGGAGGATGGACAAGCGGTGATAGTTACTGGAAATTTAGAAATTTCTTCTCCCCCCAGTTGGTTAAGATCAATCCATCCACGGGAGTCATTGATACAAGTGTTTATGGAGAAACAGCCGGAGTTAAGGTATATCCAGTTCCGGAATCTCAACCAATCGATCCACCTTCATTTCCAAGTAGATATCAACCTGATCTAAACTAACTATGAATAACTATTTTAACCAGTTTTGTTTCCTTTCGCTGGTTGCGGCTAAGAGCCGCTATAAATTTACAAAAGTTGCAAAAAACATAAAACTCAATATGCTTAAAAACTACTGAACATGCGAACACTAAATAAACCTTTAGAAATACGACGCGGAGATGATTATAAATATCATATAACGCTGATAGATCAAGAAACAGAATTACCGATAGATTTATCAGTTGGAGTTGTTGAGTTTATGGTAAAATCATCTACGACCGTTGAAGATATATCTGCTGAGTTTGTTTTAACCGTTGGCAGCGGAATAACGCTTGTAACATATACAGATAGCCTCGGATCTGAGTATTTGGAATCAACGGCAGAATGTGTCATAACCCACACCCAAACAGCCGCATTAACGGCAAATTCCTATGTTTATGATTTTGTATATAATAACGCAGCCGGAGAACGATATACGGCTGTATATGGTGTAATAACAATGCTTTCACAAGTCAATAAGGGTAATTAATAAACGTTTAAAAATATGCCATTCTCAAACTACTCAAAAAATAAAATGGGCAAGACTTTCCGCGCTGATGCCGAAACTTGGCCATCGACATTATATTTTGCCGCATATACGGTAAGTCCGACAGTTGCTGGCGGTGGAACCGAAGTGAGCGGTTATGGATATGCCAGAATCGGGGTAACAAATAGTAGTTCTAATTTCACGGTATCATCTACCGGACTTTTCACCAATACGGGAGCGATTACATGGGCTGCCGCTTCAGGTGGATCATGGGGGACTATCGTTGCAATTGGTATTTTTGATTCTCTATCAGGTGATCATTTGCTTGCATTCCATACGCTTATTTCATCGAAAACAATTGCGGATACCGATCAGCTTAATATCGCTGCAGGTAACATGGATATTCAGTTCTAATTTATCAAAATACAACTATGCTTATCACCGCACAATTCAACGAGATTGAACCGTTTTCAGATGTTATATTTGAAGAGGTTTTCCGCGGTGATTTGCCGGTTGTTGTTTCGATTAATGCGACGCCAGTTACCAGTATTGCAGCTAATGTAATTAAGAGCGTTGTTCCAAACGAAATAACATCTGCGCTCAATACTGATATTGTTGTAAATAAAATAAAGAATACAGAAGAATTCGAAATTGATGCAACACCAACAACTGATTTTTTACCAAATCGAAAAAAGTTTGCAGATGTTTCAATCGAATCTGATTTTTCTACTGATATTTTAGCGTCATATAAAGCTGGATTAGATATTTCAATCGAATCTGATTTTTCAATTGATATTATACCAAATCGGAAGAAATATGCATCTATGTTGATGATTAGCGATGCATCGACAGATATATATGCGTCGCAAATAAAGAATATCCCTAATTTCGAAATAAATGTTACTCCATCGACAGATATTTCATTATTTATATCAACACAGATAGAAAGCTTTGTTATAGATGCAGCTCCTGTTGTTTCGATTGAACCAAGTTTAAAATCCTTTACAGAGCAATTATTGATCGGATCACAATTCTTGCTAGATTCTGAATATCATGTTAGATTTAATAATGCAGGAGATCCATTAACTGGAATAGGTGGCCCGATTGTAGAAATAGGAATAATTAAAAATATAGAAGCATTCGAAATTAACGCGGATGTAACAACAGACATAGAGGCAAACGTAATTTAATATGAACAAAATAAAACTTATTTCATTCTTATCATTAATTCCATATATGCTTTTTGCTGATGGAAATTATACATATACGGAAACGGAGACATATACAGATCCAGACGCACCAATTTGGGTTTATGGAGATGAAGGAACATACGGTGGAACCGATAGAAAATTCGATATAAAGACATTTATGTTTGCTCCTGATCTAACAAGATTGGGTCAAACAATTGAGTTGTCTGAGATTAGCGACAATGGAACAATGGCCGCTCAAAACTCGAACAGCGTATCTATTACAGGCGGATCAATTACTGGAATAACTGATGTAGCCATACAGGACGGTGGAACTGGTGCCAGTGATGCAGCAACAGCATTTGACAACATAAAACAGGCAGCAACATATTCTTCAACTGGCGTTGTATATGCATCGTGGCTTAATGTTAGATCACATGGTGCAGTTGGAGATGGTATTACGGATGATACCGCATCCATACAAAATGCAATTAATACACTTACCGTTGGAGGAACATTATTTTTTCCACGTGGAACCTACCTATGTTTAACTGGGTTATCATCTACTGCCGATAATTTACATTTTGTATTTGAGAAGGGAGCAGCACTTACATATACAACCCCAACTCAAACTCTATTGACAATAAGTGGAAACAACTGCACTATATATAATGCAACTATTAATGCTCCTGCAACTTTTGATGGAACAAATTCTGCTGTAACATATGGAGTCATTAAAATTACAGGAGAGTATTTTTTGGCCAAAGAGTGTGTGTTAAATAATGTGCCTAGGGCTGGAATTTGGTTTTCTGATACTAACAATGGCAGTGTCTATGACTGTATAATCAATGGAGGCACAAGCGATAGTTTTTTTACGGGATTAAATACCGTGCATGCTGGTATCTATATTGATCCGGCATCAACTGGAAGTCAAGGAAATTTTAAAATTGCCGGTAATGCCATAAATCAGTGTGTGCAAGGCTGTTTGACCGGCAATCTTGGCGACGCATCACATGAGCAGACCATGACTATCACCGGAAACGTTTTTGAAAAATGTTGGAATCATGGATTTTATACATCAGGATTCGCCAATGGGATTACTGTATCCGCAAATGCTTTTAATGCTTGTCAAACCCCTATTGCAATATCTGGATGGAACCACGTTGTATCTAATAATACAATGGTTGTATTTACTACTGGGAGTGGACTACAAACAGACAATGAAATAACTGGTATATCGTTACGTGACCCAGTTGGTTGTATAGTTACTGGAAACTCAATCATTGGTGAGGCATTTGGATCTGGAGCTGTTATTGCGCTTGATGACCTTGTTGACTATGCAGGATCAAACTCTGTAACTGACAATATTGTAAGCAACAATACAATAAAAATAACCAATTCACCTGTGGGTGGATGCTCCACAATCAGAATGATATCAACAGCTAATATCAGCAGAAATATTGTATCTGGAAATATTATAACAGCACCATTAAAAACAAACGATGGAATAATTTCTTTGGTTGGCACATCCGGAGGGATATATAATGACAATATTATCGAAAACAACATTATCAATATTACAGGTGGCGATGGAAACGGATTCGCAATATATACGAGTCAAATTGAAAACACATCAATTAATGAAAACATTGTTCGAATTGCGTATGATGCATCAAGTGCAATAATTATTTGGGGTATATACATTCAAGATGCAATTAATGTGTCTATAGATAATAACAAAATAGTATGCTCGCTTGCGTTTGGTGATAATATATCAGTTAGAGGCGTTCAGGAGTTCTCGTCCGGATCTGGTAATAGGGTTAGTAATACCATAATTAATTGTGACCTAACAAAATTAACAGCAGTGACAGATTTTTTATTTTTAACGACATCTGGCATTTTGCTTAATCATCATGGTGTTGGAGATCCAGAAGGTGCCGTAATTGCTGGAGTTGGTAGCCAGTGGGTCAGAACAGATGGTGGAACTGCAACGACTTTATACGTTAAAGAATCTGGAACCTCTAACACTGGTTGGATTGCAAAATAGCGATGTTGCCATGAAACAAGATGAGGTAATCAATATAGCTGTTGGTCTTTGTGGTTCTGCAACTGCAATCGCTAACAACATTCCATAATTTTTCGTTCATAGTTCGTTCATGTGTGTTGACCCGCTTCATTTTTTTGAGGCGGGTTTTTCTTTTATTTGTGCGATTTATTAAAATTTCGAGGGATTATTTGCATTTTTCTTAAATTTTTGTGATATTTTTTTCTTGACATGACCAAAACAAGTTGCTATAAGCGAGGAGCGGATGCGACGAGCGATGGTGACTAGATGCGAAGCATCACGAACGCAGTGAGCATCATCCTAAAGCTTCGATAAAACTTAGTGCCACCTTCGGAAGCAAACGAAGTTCCACCAATCTTGGAGTTTCAACGAAATTGCGGACGTTCAAACCACCTTCGGAATAGAAAGAAAAAGAAAAAAATAGAACATCCAAAACGTAACAGTAAATCAACGAGTTTCGAATGTTTTTTCAAAACGGTTAAGCCTTCGTTCGGTTTCTTCTTCGTTGGTATTCGTAAATCTTTGTTGTTTTCGTGGATGTACGGTAATTCGTAGATACGCACGCAAGCGCATGTTTCATTCGGTTTGTGTTCATTTTAAAACGTAACCTATTGTTTTACTTGTGGTTACATTTTTAAACTTTCATTCATTTTTTTTAAAAAAGTTATTGACACAAAGACTTAATGGTGTTCTTCTTTAATCATGCAATTTTATATTTGTCATACAGATCCGATTAAAAATGCGGAACTTTTGCCGGATTACGCAATCAAACAAGTAAATGTGCGTGAGGGTTTTCAGATCATCTCCGACGTTTGCCGTCGTTTTGACGTAACATTTGACGGCCAGAATAAGGCATATAATCCGTTTCATCCGTTGACGCGGGAGTTTAGTCACGTGGAGTCGTTTAAATCGTTTTTAGTGCATTACGGTGAGTGCTGTAACGAGTATTTGAGGCGTTTCCGAAAGTCGCGCGTTGAAATCGAATGTTTTATTCACTTCGACCCTAAAAAAACAATCAAACGCTTACCATCAACACGTGAGGCCGAAAACTTGCACTATCTTTTGACGCGTAAGATAGACAAACTGACAGATAATGAATTTGACAATCTTATTTTTGCGATTGAAAATCATGAAACAATATAATTGAATGATAAATTATGGATATTCCAATTGTTAAAATGATTCACGGATCACACCTTTACGGACTAAATACAGAAAAATCTGATATGGATTTCAAGGGTGTTTTTCTACCGTCAAAGCGTTCGCTTTTGATTGGAAAAGCATTGCACGGGAATCGAGAAAACACCAATCCGACAAGCACAAAGAACACCTCCGATGATGTTGATTTTGAGCAATGGTCAATTCATAGGTTCGTCAAGCTTTGCTTGGAAGGACAAATGCCTGCAATCGACATGTTGCACGGAAAATCAGCGTGTTACGATGTGTTGCATCCATCATGGGTTCAATTGTTCGAAAATCGAGATAAGTTACACTCAAAGCAATTTAAAGGATTTCTTGGATACATAAACAGCCAAATCTCAAAATATGGTGTGAAAGCGTCTAGGATGGGTGCAGTTCGCGAAATGATTCATTACATTGGTCGGTTTGGTCGCGATGAAAGACTTGAGGTTGCAATGCGCAATCTTCCACAAATCGACCATGTGACAATCGAGAATTCGATAGGATGTAATCAAATTAACATCGTTGGAAGGAAGTTTCAGGAACACACTAGATGCGGATATGTTACTGATCAACTAATTGATCTTTTCAATAAATATGGAAACCGTGTTCGTGAAGCTGAACAAAATCAAAACATTGATTGGAAGGCAGTAAGTCATGCATTCAGATGCGGATATGCAATCATTGAAATTTGCGAAAATGTTTTCTTCGAATATCCATTAATGGAAACTGATTTCGTGATGAAGGTTAAGCTCGGAGAATTTAATTGGGTAAACGATTCGATTCCGGATAGGCTTGCTAGTTTGGTTGATGATTGCGAAAAAGCATTGACGAATAGTGCATTGTCTGATAAGCCAGATTATGGCTTTTGGGACGAATTTGTTTTTAATACATACGAAAACGAACAATGAAGATTGAAATCAACAGAGACGCGCTATCAAGCGCATTACAAACGGCATCATTGACGGTTGGACGCACTCAAATGCATATTCTGCTGTCAATGATCTATATCGAGACAAATGGAGATCGGATTAATATCCTATCAACCGATTTGGAACGTAGCATTAAAACATATTGCGCTTGCAATGTTGTCGAACAAGGATCAATTTTGCTTCCTGCAAAAAAACTGATTCAGATTGTAAAAGAACTTCCGAGCGATAGTGTTACAATTGAAACGACAGAAACAAGTGCAACGATTAAATCTGGAACATCGCGATTTAGAATTGTCGGATTGTCGACAGATGATTATCCATTTGTGAATCGTGCAGTAGGTGATACTCTAATTGAAATGAGCGAATCTGATTTGCTGGAATATGTTAAGCGGTCGCAACATGCGGCCAGTCAAGATGAATCGCGATATACATTGAACGGGATTTATTTTTCTCGCATCGCAAACGAATTACGCATCGCATCAACAGACGGTAAACGCTTGGTTGAGCAAACAAAGCTTAGCGAGGGAAACGATTTTTCATTCATTTTTCCATTGCAAAGCATTCAACCGCTCGTTTCATTGTGCTCCGGAATTGCAACAGTTTCAATAAAACAATGTGATAATGGTGTATTCTTTGATTTCGGCGACACGACATTCTGGACGAAAACAGTTGAGGGAAAATATCCAGATTATCGATCAATCATGAACAAGGATTATGATGTCTCCGCTAATGTAGATCGTGAATTATTCACGAAATGCGTAAATCGTGCATCATTGGTTGTATCTGACAAAAGTAACAAGATTGCAATCCAATTTGAAAAAGACTCAATAAAAGTCATAGGAGAATCGCAAGAACATGGAGATTTTGAAGAAAATGTTAAATGTGCATGTGGAGAATCAGAGGTTTTCACTGTCGCCGTAAATCCAAGGTTTTTGCTTGAATCTTTGAAAGTTTTGAGTGATGATATTATTACGATGCGATATAAGAAAGATTCAATGCAGCCAATTCAAATTGCAAGCAATGGATATTTTGAGATTATTATGCCATTGAAACAAAATTGCTAACGCTGCGGTGTGGGACTCCGCCAATGACTAAAAACAACCTTAAACTTTAACGAAAATCGTGGAGCTTTTCGGAGTTCCACACAACCAAATTGTTAGATATGTTATTACGAAATACAACAGCTGGCCAAGATGATACAATCAGAGAGGCAAAAGAGATAGATTCGACGATAGGTGATCTATTAGACATCATCGAAGACCTAGATACGCAAGTTTCTGCGTGGAAGTTGTCGGCAGCGGAATGGGACTGTGACAATCCAAGCGAACTAAAGGAGAAGATATTGAGTTTACCAGACACTTATTGATCTAACCGTGAGCTGAGTGGATGACGAGCTTTCTCGGCATTCACTCCAGCAGTTTGTTCTCATTCCATTTTGTTCGGTAAAAAAAATCGCACAAAATGCTAAATAATACTTGCAATAAATCGCAGAATGTGCGATATTATAACCATGCAAGAAACAACTAAGATAATCGAAACCGAATCATCAGTAAAAGATCTTTGCGAAGCGCAAGGATGCAAATATAACGAAGATGGAACTTACATAACTCCAAATGGTGATACAAGATATTACAAATACTTGTATCACAAACGTTGTGGAATCGATGGAATCATTTTCACAATCAAATTATCAACTCAACCTATCGCGTAAATGAAAGATAAAAAAGTAGCAAAGATCCATCAAGACCTTACCGGGAATTGTTACATTACAGACGATTCAATGGATTATCTATCGACTAATGGAAATTGGTATAGTAGTTCTAGGCGTGCGATAATGGCAGCACGTGAAGACATCTATAGAGAAGGATGGACTCACTACCGCACAGTATCAAACCAGTAAAGCTGTAATGAATTTATCAGAAGAATTGAAATGTGAACGCCTTCGACTTGGAATCAACCAAGCGGAGGCTTCCGCTATTTGCGGAGTATCACCCCGTGCTTATTGGCAGTGGGAGAAGTGCGCAAGCACTTTAGATGTAACCCTTGAAGGTGCAATCGCACGACTGAGGAAACAAAAGCCAAGGGCAAAGTTTTGAGAACAAGAATGTTGATTGCCCGAGGAACGAGGTGCAATCCAACTCAGTGTTAGATTTCAGAAACACATATTAACAAAACATGAATGAAGAAATAATTAAACAATTACGCGCACCATTTGATGAAGATCAAATCGAGTGGAGGGCGGCTCAATGTGGAGCAACAAAAGATGGGAAACCATGGGTGCAATGTCTTGCATACATCACCAACAGAGCCGCAATGGATCGACTAGATGCAGTATTCGGCTTATTCGGGTGGCAAAACGAATTCAAAGATTTGCCGAATGGAGGGGTTGAATGCACGATTAAAGTGTGGGACGATGGAAAACAACAATGGATTAGTCGATCAGATGCAGCCGACCAGACAGATATAGAGGCCACAAAGGGAGGACGATCAAGTGCAATGAAGCGCGCTGTAGTTCAATTCGGTATCGGGCGTTATCTATATGATTTAGATGCTACATTTGGAACGGTGCTTTCAAAAAAAGAGAACGGTGCAATCTTCCAAAAGGGGAAAGAAGGGAAATTCGATTCATTTTATTGGATGCCGCCAAAGTTACCATCGTGGGCACTACCAGAACCAACACAGAGCGCAACAAAAACGCAAGAAAAGCCGAAAGGCAAGCAATCAGCCAAGGAAGAAACGAGAAGCGATTCTAGTGCGGACATGCAAGATGTGAAGGCATCAGAGGAATTTATGAATATGAAAGATCTGGCTCAACATAAGCTTGATGCTGAAGCGATTACGAAGGTTCAGTTTGACAAGGTGCTTTCTGCAAATACAATCGAAGAAGTGAATAAGGCGATGATTTGGTTGAATAAACAACAGAAGAAAGGATAATTTTATGGCGAAAGAACAAACAATCTACTGCGGAAGCGGTCGAATCATAAAAACAAAGCACGGAGAACTTCCAAAGCTTTCATTTTCAGAAAGCGACCTAAAAACTCTTAAGCAGAATCTAGATAAAGGTTGGGTAAATTGCGTGATGAAAGAAAAACGTAATAAGACAGATGGAAAACCAACGCATTATCTTGAATTAGATCAGTGGAAACCAGATGCATCGAGGCAATCCGGTAGTGTAAGCCAATCGCATAGAAGCAAAGATAATAGTGACGACATTGATCAATCAGTTGGAATGCCTTCAGAATTTGACGACGAAGATATACCCTTTTGATAAGTCGTTGATTATCAAGCAATTAACATAAATCTTGCATTGTAACAATCGCAATGTTACAGTGCAGAAAATATGTTACTATTTTGTAAGACCGCAAGCCTCTGATTCAAGCTTAAATAGCGATTCGAATGTTACGAATATCGTCGGGTTGATCGCCGAAGTGGTTATTCTTAAGTCCTTGTTATAGCGCAAGGCATTTTTTTTACTGGATATGATATTTTCTATTGACCAGTAAACATATGAACATTTAGTAAAAAGAACTATGCACAAAACATTAAGAGAGAAGTATTCAGATAGCGAGTTGTTGAGTATTCATCCCATAACATTATTGCAAGCACAACGACAAATTGCACTTGATTTGCACGGCAAGATTTGCAAAATATCAGAAATGATTAGCATGGTTGGTGAGCAGGATCGTTCAAATATAGATAGTGATTTAGCTATTGAACAAGATCAGCTTTTGATTGATATTTATAACGTAATCGAGGAATA
>QKAV01000080.1 GCA_003247185.1 Crocinitomicaceae bacterium | reverse complement strand
TCAACAATTGATCTTTCTTCGATTGATACGGATACGCAATTAACAGAAGCCGAGGTAGATGCTTACGTAGCGAATAACGGTTACCTGACTTCATTTACAGAAGTGGACGGCGATCCTACAAATGAGCTTCAGGATATTTCATTGACAGGAACAGACCTTACAATTTCCAGCGGATCAACCATCGATCTTTCTTCGATTGATACAGATACACAATTATCTGAAGCAGAAGTAGATGCCTATGTGGCAAACAATGGTTACCTGACATCTTTCACAGAAGTGGATGGCGATCCCACGAATGAGATTCAGGATATCTCATTAACAGGAACTGACCTTACAATTTCCAGCGGATCAACAATTGATCTTTCTTCGATTGATACAGATACACAATTATCAGAAGCAGAAGTAGATGCTTACGTAGCAAACAATGGTTACCTGACATCTTTCACAGAAGTGGATGGTGATCCTACAAACGAGATTCAGGATCTTGATTTGACAGCGAATACATTAACGATAACAAGTGGAAGTACATCGATTGATTTGACTGCCTATTTGGATAATACGGATCAACAGGATCTTACAGCTGCTACACTAACAGGTAATATCTTACAGATAGATATCCAAAACGGGGCATCTGTTTCAGTTGACCTTTCTCCGCTTCTTTCAAGTATAGAAGCAACACTGCAGGATCACGAAGATCGTATAACATACCTTGAAGGATGTGCATGTCAGGGAGGATTGGGTCAAAATGGTGAAGTAGAAAAGGCGATTCTTTATCAGAATATTCCAAATCCATTTAATAACACTTCTTCGATCAAGTATTATATTCCATCATTTGCAACTTCAGCGAATTTGGTTTTCAGCGATGAAATCGGACAGATTGTATCGAATTTGTCATTGTCGGAAGTAGGAGATTACGGTACTGCTCAGATCAATGCAGCAGGATTGGCTCCGGGAACTTATTACTACTCACTTTATGTGAATCAAACATTAGTGGACACGAAAAAGATGATTGTTCAATAATCGAATATACAGCGCATAAAAAAAGGAGGAATGTATGTTCCTCCTTTTTTTTGTCTTTCAATCTAACTTATGCTTGTTTTACAAATTGCAGTTCGTTATTGATGCGGATGTCATCACTTACAACGATTGATCCGGCTTCAGTTACGGCACTCCAGGTCAAACCAAAATCACTGCGTTTAATCTTTCCGTGTACGGTGATTCCTGCTTTTGTCTGTCCGTAAGGATCTGTTACAACTCCTCCGAATTCACCTGTTAATACAATCGGCAGGCTTTTATCGCGGATCGTCATTGTTCCTTCGATGGTCAGTTCATCTTCATCTTGTGAAACTTTAGAACTGGCAAACTTCATTTTAGGAAAACTCTCCGCGTCAAAGAAATCCCCTGACTTCAAATGGGCATCGCGATCAGCCACCCCCGTGTTGATACTGTCGATATCTGCTTCAAAGGAGAAAGATGCACCATTAAAATTGTCACCTTCTGTTTTAGCAGTAGCTGTAAATTGATTAAATGAACCACTCACATTCGTAATCATCATGTGTTTTACTTTAAATGTCACTTCACTGTGCATTGGGTCTATGTTCCATGTTGTTTCCATAATTCTTAAATTTTTACAAGACAAATATACCATGGTAACTATTTAATTCCATTGATCTATGTTAAGACTTTTAAAAAGCCATCATTTTTCGAAGAGTTGTTTCTTCATTCTGCTCAGAGATTCCGGTAAGATTCCCAAATACGAGGCAATCTGATGCTGAGGTACAAGCTGTTCGATATTCGGAATTTTATTGAGCAGATGTTTATAGCGCTGATCAGCTGTTTCACTGATGGTAACTAAAAATCTGTTTTGCAATGATGCCAGATGATTTTGAATGATAATCCGGAATACCCGCTCCAAAGACGGAATTTGTTCGAACAATTTTTCTTTTTGTTCCGGATCAATAACAAGCAGATCAGTAGCCTCAAGTGCCTGCACACTGAACAAACTGCCTTTGTTTTGGTAGAAGGACGTCAGATCACCGACCCACCAACCCGGAAGAGCAAAGTTCAAAACGTGTTCATTACCTTTCGTATCCGTATTAAAAACGCGCAGTGTTCCGCTTACAACGAAAGCTTCTGTTTTACAATACTCGCCTTGCCGAAACAGAAACTCCTTTTTTTTGAGTTGAAATGGTTTGTACGATGCAATGATCAACTCTTGTTCGGAGGTAGAGAGCGGGACGTATCCCTTCAGATATTCGATCAATTTTTCATGCATACGGATTAAAGTTACTGAATTCTTGCATTGTCAAACGAAAGGAGGCTAACGTTAATTTTTTATAAAATGCCCCTTTATCACGCAGAATTTTAACGATTTCGGGATATCAACAGGACAATGGTACCTCATTTCATGTAAATTACACTCAAAATCAAAAACTGGAATAATGAAAAATGTAAACAAAGCAGTGCTCTTCGGAACAGCATTGACCGCTCTTCTCCTGCGCGGTTGTTCGACCAGGTCAGGTTGGACTAAAACAAACATTAGGAAAATTGAAACCGGGAGTGATAGATGAAGGGGTGAAGATGTACAATCCGTTCACTTCGAAGGTGATTAAGATGAATGTACGAACGGTTGAATTGTATGAGGTATTGGAATTACCTACAAAGGAAGGTCTAAGTGTAAAAACGGAAGTGATATTATTGTATCACGTTGACAAAGACCATGCAAAGGATATTTATACCAATTATGGGGTTAACTATCAGCGTGTTGTAGTTGAAAGTAACTTCATTGCAACCGCGAGAGAGGTGAGTTCCCGTTATGATGCGAAAGAGCTGTATGCTGTAGATCGCAAACTGGTGGAACACGTTATGGAAGATGAGTTA
>QKAV01000084.1 GCA_003247185.1 Crocinitomicaceae bacterium | reverse complement strand
TTTTTGACGCGATCAGGGCAGCAGGAAGGGATGTCATTTATCCATACCTCTCTGGTGGAATCGATCAAGTTTTCAGGAGGCGGTTTTGAATCGGAATACGGTGATAAACTGAGCTCGGTACTGGATATTACATATAAAAAACCAACCGAATTTAAAGGATCGACCACTGCTTCTTTACTCGGAGTACAATCACATGTGGAAGGTTCAGCCGGAAGCCGATTCACCTATCTGGCCGGAGCAAGATACAGATCAAACGGTTATCTGTTAAATTCATTACCGACCAAGGGAGCCTATAATCCGGTATTTATAGATGCTCAGTTGCTAACGGAGTATGCTTTGACCGAAAAGCTAACCTGGTCAGTCCTGGGACATTTTTCGTCCAATAATTACAGGTTTTCTCCTCAGACTCAGGAAACAGATTTTGGAACGGCAAATGAAGCTTATTCGTTTAAAATCTATTTTGAAGGAAAGGAGCTGACACGTTTTACAACGATGATGGGAGGGACCTCACTTAAATGGCAGCCGACCAAAACAACGAATCTGGATTTATACGCGACGGTATTTAATACCGATGAACGCGAGTATTTCGATATCCTTGGGCAATATTACATTAATCAATTGGAGACAGATCCTGCCAAGGAAGAATTTGGAGATTCAATTGCTACTCTGGGAATAGGATCCTTTATGCATCATGCGAGGAACAGATTGAAGGCTACCATTGTTAATATTTACCATAACGGATCTTCCGTTTTACAGTCTGGTTTTAGAGATAATGAACGTCTAAAGTTCTCGGAACAGACCCTGAAGTGGGGGATTAATTTCCAGGCGGATCAATTTCATGATGTTCTGAGTGAGTGGAGAATGATCGATTCAGCTGGCTACTCGCAACCGCAGACTCCGGCTGATGAAATACAACTGTACCAAACGATCAAAAGTCGATTGAGTTTGCAAGCGCAGCGCTATACGTCATTTGTTCAGTACAACGGACAATGGTCGAAGAACAAGAAAAATTTACCGGTTTCTGTCCGAAAGCGAATGTTCTCTGAAAATGGAAAAAAGGAGAAGGTAACATTTAGCGATACGATCATGGAATCCGCATCAAGGTTTGCGTTGTCCATTGGATCAAGAATGGGATATACAACTGCTAATCAGGAATTTTATGTTACCCCCAGAGCTTCCCTGAGTTATTATCCGCGTATTTACATGGTTAAGGATGGTAAGGTAACCCGAAGAAATGTGGTGATGCGTTTTGCTACCGGTTTGTATTACCAACCTCCTTTTTACAGAGAGTTCCGAACATTTTATGGTCAGTTAAACATGAATGTCCTGGCGCAAAAATCATTTCATGTAGTAACCGGTTCCGATATCTACTTTAATATGTGGGAGCGAGAGTCTCCATTTAAGTTTACGGTTGAAGCCTATTACAAGTACTTGTGGGATGTTAATCCGTACGAAGTAGAGAATGTAAGAACGCGCTACTATGCTTCCAATAATGCAGTTGCCTATGCCTATGGCCTGGACATGAATGTTCATGGAGAATTTATTGAAGGGATTGAGTCTTTCTTTAAAATAGGTTTGTTATCGACGAAAGAAGATATTCTGGATGACCATTACACGGAGTATTACAATGCAGCGGGAGAGCGTATTATTTTTGGATACAGTGATGATCAGGTTGTAGTGGATAGCGCGATCATTTATCCGGGGTATATTCCGCGTCCGACAGACCAGCTTTTTAATTTTGGAGCTTTGATTCAGGACAGAATGCCGTTTCACGAACAATTTAGTGTACAGGTAGGAATGCAATACGGTTCTTCTTTACCTTACGGTCCGCCGGATTACAACCGTTATAGAGATACACTGAGAATGAAAGCCTATTTCCGTGTTGACCTTGGGATGTCGTATGATTTCCTCTACAAAAAGGATAAGAAAGATAATTTCTGGTCCAAAAACTTTACGGATGCCATTTTATCTTTCGAAGTATTCAACCTCCTGGGAATCAATAATGTTTTGTCCAAGCAGTGGATTCAGGACGTTTCAGGAAAATACTATTCCGTGCCGAACTATTTGACACAGCGTAGATTCAATCTTAAGCTGATACTTAGGTTTTAGAGGTCTACGTGACGTTCTACGTAACGGATGATCGCCTTGGCAATGTCCTTTTGAGTAGCAGACTCAATCCCTTCCAATCCCGGAGATGAATTTACCTCCATAATCATCGGCCCTTTATTCGATTGTAACATATCTACTCCGGCAATACCCAGTTTCAATACTCTGGCAGCTTTCAATGCCGCATTTTCCTCCTCTTCGGAAAGTTCAATGATCGTTGCGCTACCACCGCGGTGAAGATTCGAACGAAATTCTCCTTCTTTCGCCTGACGTTTCATTGCGCCTACTACGACACCGTCAACAACAAAAGCTCTGATATCCGCTCCGTTTGCTTCTTTTATGAACTCTTGTACGATAACACGGGCTTTGATCCCCTGAAACGCTTCCAGTACGGATTCGGCAGCACTTTTTGTCTCAGCAAGAACAACTCCAACTCCTTGTGTTCCTTCCAATAATTTTAAAACGCATGGTGCACCACCAACCTGGTCAATGATACGTTTTGCATCTTTTGAGTAATTGGTAAACGCAGTTTTGGGCAACATTAAACCTGCTCTGGAAAGA
>QKAV01000187.1 GCA_003247185.1 Crocinitomicaceae bacterium | reverse complement strand
CCGGGAGAACCTCCGTGTATAAACACATCTCCAACGGAAATCTGATCTATTGGTTTTGATTTTAATTCTCTTGACAATGAGAGTGTTCCGGCATAGGTAAATACTTTTTCCAGGTAGCGCCAGTAATCTTGATCATTATCAGTTCTTGGGGTACCGGCAACACTCCAATGAACATTATTTCCGGAAACAACAACGTTTCGGCCTTTAAGCCAATTGCTGTAATCGCAGAGAAAGCCATTGGTGAAGGAAAAGCGGATCTGATGGGGCTCGCCGATTGATCTGAAATAATCAGCACGCAATCTTATGACGGCATCGGCACATTGATGCAGATCTTTCGTCCCGATATTCAAATCAACTACCGATGAGTAAACACCATAGTTGTGTTTAACTGATCCATTGAACAGTTTAACTTCGGCATCAGGATTTTTTAGCGGCAAATTTTGCAGGAAAATACCAAAAGACTTTTCGTCGCACTTAATCCGTTCAAATCCTTCCGGAGGATTGTAACGAGACTCAATCGTATTTCCCGTAGAATCGTATTCTACAAAAGTTTGAACGACTTCAGGATCACCTGCCCCGGATTCATTTGTTGTCTGAGAACTTGAGCAGGAATAAACGACTAATGCAGAGATCAGGAGTACAAACGTTTTTCTTTTCATACCATTATTAATGGTAAATTCGTCAGAAGTAACAGATTCAACCGATTATTTTTCCGTGAAGTTTTTACTACATATTGCATGGATCATTTTGTTTGCAACATCGGCATGTACAAGTGAGCATTCATCTGTGGATGAGAGAGTTGATGAACAACATGAAAAGAGGATTTCCGTTACAGTTGATACCAGTTTTTTCGTCGATGGTGTTGCGGTCCGGCTTCTTTTGAATGACATTTCAAGTGAAAAGGATTTGATTCTTCTTCCGGGCTGGAATTTCCCGAATCAACATTGGGAAGATAGCACACCTGTTTTTTCTTTGGCATCACAGGGGAATTATAATCTGGTGATGATAGAAATGGGGAAAAGCATTTATCACGGGCAAGTATATCCGGTAACCAGAAATGACTGGAGGGGAGAGAAAACGTTGACCTGGCTTTCGGACACTCTGATCCCCTTTATTCAGGGCGAATACGCTATTCTGACCAGGGAAAGAACTGTAGGCGTGTTGGGAATTTCAACCGGAGCAAGGGGAGGAGTGGCATTGGCATTTCACAATCCGGAACTAATAGACCACGTATTTGCACTATCCGGTGATTATTCCACACTTCATTTTCCGGACGACAACCTCTACAGAGGCTATTTGGGGAATAAGGAACAAAACGCTGCAATTTGGGAGCAGGAAGACCTCAGTCGGAATATCCCGGCGGGATGTCCTGAAATAACACTGGTTCATGGGAAACAGGATCCGATCGTGTCTCCTGAACATTCAGTCTATTTAAAGGAAATACTCGATAAAAAAGGTGTGAAAAACAGCCTCAGTTTATATCCAACCGGCAAGCACAACTATGCTCTTTGGTCACATGTGATTGATTCCTTATTTAGCGCTAATTAATGCTTTTTCTTTTTGGCGATCATTAAATTGGAAGTCCCAACATGGTATTGATAGCCAATACCAAATGGAAGGGAACGCACATTCTCACCTATTTCGTAAATTTCCTTAAGATCTTCCTGCATCCGGTCTTTAAACAAGTTGATAGGTTTGATATAGGAGCCGTAGAATATAAGATCCCATTTATCGCGATCAAAATATTGCACAGGAATACCTGAATCATCTTGTAATAAGAAGTCGGACTTATCCAGAATGAAATTCCGGATTATGGAAAATGTTGGGCGATGCAAGAGATAGGATGCAGATTTCAAATAGGTCGCATTTACATCTCTTTTTTCAAGAAATGCCATAAGGTCTTTTCTGGTTTCCAGTCCTTTAGCAACTAGTCCGCCACGACTCACATATGGCGAATTTTGAATGTTTACAGCAAAGTAATAGAGCGTTTTAACCTTATCTTCTCCTGCTCGTTTTATATAATATCTGTTTCCGATATAAGTGCTGTCTACTTTCAGAGAAAGGTCATTGCTGATCGTTCCATCCGGAAGGATAGCTACATTTTCCTGGTAGAGAACTTCATGTCCGGTGCGCTTCATGAAATGCATGAATAACGGAAGTGTTCCATCCAGTTCACTTTGAAAATCATCAGCCATGGCGATCGTTCTGAAAAAGCTCAATCCCAATATTGCATTCATTGATTTTTTCAGCTGATTCAGATAATTGTCGAGTGTAGTGTCCTTTTGTTTTTGTTGGAGGTCAGGTAGTGATCCGATAGGTTCCAGTGCAAACATGATGACGGTATCATATTCCGGGAAAAAGAGGTCGGCATGCAAGAAATCTGCTCCAGCGAAAGGATAGAAGAGTGTTCCGCCTGCCGCATTGATATCCTTCATCTCGCTTGCTGTCCATTCTTTAATAACCGGAAGTTTTTCATTTGTCTTTTTCCATAACAAATCCATATTTGCCTGAAAGGATTTGAAGGAATTACTTTTTTCGAGATCAACGTACGCACCGTTTTCTGTAGACTGACCAGCTAAAAACGTTGCGATCGCATCAAATTTCGGATCAGAGGGAAAAGTCCTTTCCGCTACCTCGGATGAATCATGATCGCCTAATTGTGAGCTG
>QKAV01000201.1 GCA_003247185.1 Crocinitomicaceae bacterium | reverse complement strand
CTCCCCTGCTTCGCTCATCTTTTCGAAACAATCCTTCTCCAGAACACGGAGCATCCACAACAATCAATTCATATCTTGTACCCGCCTTCGACAATTTCTTCGCATCGGAATTAATCACCAAATGCTCATCAGTTCCCCATCGGATGACATTTTCCTTTAAAATATGTGCGCGCTTGGACTCTATTTCATTCGATACCAGAAATTGAGAAGGGAAGCGATCCTTTATGATTAATGTCTTTCCTCCTGGAGCTGCACAAAGATCCAGAATATTGGCTGAGTCGGAAATTGAAATTTGCTGTAACACATGGTCCAAAAACATCGAACTTGCTTCCATGGGATAATATAACCCTGCATGGTACAAGGGGTCCTGATTAAAACGCGGGCGCTCTTTCAACTTCAGCCCCATTTTATTCCATTTAACTTCCTCTCCAACGGGTAGATGTGTTACACGTTTCGCCTTTTCACCATTTATACGAATAAATGTCGGTGCATCCCGTTCCAATTCTGACACAAATTCAGTAATGTCAGTTATTTGCATCCGTATGCGATCCAGAAAATCTTCCGGCAAACTATTATTTCGTTCATTCATCGCAATAAAGATAAAACTTAGATTCCAACCTTTTTACACCTGATTGAATTGGTTATCAATTCATTACCTATGTATGCATAGATATTTTGAAATGCAAAAATTTGTTAAATAACTGATTTACTGTAATATTCTGTCTCCCTAAACGTTTTACAATTATACAATTTCTATCAATAGCCGTAAATTTTTGGCACGCTATTTGAAATTGATCAAGTAGAAAGTAGAAGTTAGTTTTCATAAGTAGTAGTAGTTTAGGTATTGAACGGGAATGACGCCAGTTGTTCCCGTTCATGTTTTGTAGACAGTACATAGAAATCTCATTTATTTGAATTACTTTTGTTGCCCCGAAATACGGGCTTTTCAATAACTTATGGAGCATATTCGCAATTTTTGCATCATCGCACACATTGATCACGGTAAGAGTACTCTTGCGGATCGTTTATTGCAAACTACGGGAACTATTTCAGACCGTGAGATGCAGAATCAGGCATTGGATGATATGGACCTGGAAAGAGAGAGAGGAATTACGATCAAAAGCCATGCGATCCAGATGAGTTATTCGAGAGATGGTGTGGATTATATCCTGAACCTCATCGATACTCCGGGACACGTGGATTTTTCTTATGAGGTCTCTCGTTCGATTGCTGCGTGTGAGGGCGCCCTGTTAATTGTTGACGCATCTCAGGGAATTGAAGCCCAAACGATTTCAAATTTGTATCTGGCATTGGAACATGACTTGGAGATCATTCCGATTCTAAATAAAATGGACTTGCCCGGTGCCATGCCGGAAGAAGTGGCCGACCAGATCGTTGACCTGATTGGTTGTGATCCGGACGACATTATTCCTGCTTCCGGAAAGACAGGATTAGGAGTCGATAAAATACTTGAAGCTGTTATAGATCGTATCCCTGCTCCGAAAGGTGATGTAAACGCACCTCTGCAAGCCATGATCTTTGATTCTGTGTTCAACCCGTTCCGTGGAATTATCGCATACTATCGTGTGAAAAACGGAGTGATCAAAAAGGGACAGAAAATCAAGTTCTTCAATACCGGAAGAGATTATTTTGCCGATGAAATCGGGATCTTAAAAATGGATTTGTCTCCGAGAAATGAAGTACGTGCAGGCGATGTTGGATATGTAATTTCCGGGATCAAAAAAGCTTCTGAAATTAAAGTCGGAGATACCATTACTTCTTTCGACAATCCATGCCAGTCGGCCATCAAAGGATTTGAGGATGTGAAACCAATGGTCTTCGCCGGAATTTACCCGGTAGATACGGAAGATTATGAAGAACTCCGTTACTCCATGGAGAAATTGCAATTGAACGATTCCTCACTGGTATTTGAACCGGAATCTTCTGCAGCACTTGGATTTGGTTTCCGATGTGGGTTCCTTGGTATGTTGCACATGGAGATTATCCAGGAGCGA
The DNA here is from genome assembly GCA_003247185.1 of Crocinitomicaceae bacterium. Lineage (GTDB taxonomy): Bacteria > Bacteroidota > Bacteroidia > Flavobacteriales_D > Crocinitomicaceae > UBA4466. The sequence continues at coordinate 658 of QKAV01000201.1, read as the reverse complement.
TTGGAGCGCGAATTCAACATGACCGTGATCACGACCGTACCAAACGTGTCGTACCACGCATTCATGAAAAAGAATCCGGAGCAATCGATGATTGTAAATAACCCTTCGGAATTACCTGATCCTGCGGCAATGGATCGCATTGAAGAACCGTATATCAAAGCACAGATCATTACCAAATCAGAGTACGTAGGTCAGATTATGACTTTGTGCATTGAGAAACGTGGTGAACTGAAAAACCAGGTATATCTGACCCAGGATCGTGTTGAAATCACATTTGAAATGCCTTTGGGAGAGATTGTATTTGACTTCTATGATCGCTTAAAAACGGTTTCTAAAGGATATGCTTCTTTCGATTACCACCCGATCGGCTACAAAGAATCTGATCTGATCAAAATGGACTTGTTATTGAACGGTGAGCAGGTGGATGCCTTGTCAGCTCTTGTACACCGAAGCAATGCCTACGATCTTGGTAAAAAGATTTGTGTGAAACTAAAAGAACTAATCCCGCGTCAGCAGTTTGAAATTCCTATTCAAGCGGCAATCGGGGCAAAAGTAATCGCACGTGAAACCATCAAAGCATTGCGTAAAGATGTAACCGCTAAATGTTACGGAGGAGATATCACGCGTAAGCGTAAATTGCTCGAAAAACAGAAGGCTG
>QKAV01000069.1 GCA_003247185.1 Crocinitomicaceae bacterium | reverse complement strand
CCCACTCCAAACGTTTTGCATCGATACCATTTGCTGTCAAATAATCAACCACTGCTTTCGCACGTTTTTCTGACAACTGTTGGTTGTAAGTATCAGACCCTCTTGAATCCGTGTGACCACCAAGCTCAATACGCAATGTTGGTACATCCGTCATCAACTTGATCAAACGGTTCAACTCTGCAGTAGATTCCGGGCGAAGCGTTGCTTTATCCAAGTCGAAGAAGATGTTTTTCAATACGATCTTGTTTCCAACTTTCAATTGCTTTAACTCAATATTCTTCTCCACTTCCTGGAATGCAGCTGTATTTGGAATATCAAAGTTCTCTGAGTGGAACAAGTAACCTTCCTTTTTCACCGCGATACCATAGTTCTTACCTGCCGGTAACGAAACCAGGTATTTTCCTGTCTTACTGTTCGATTTGAAAGTTGCAATCACCATGTTCGCCTGATTGTCTACAATTTCAATATCTGCTTCCAATGGCTCTTTCGTCAGGTAATCAGAGATCACACCTTTTAATATTGTCAGTTGTGCTTCCTGAATCTGAACTTCCGGAGCAATTACAACTTCTCTAACAGGAGCTGCCTGACTTGCGATCAACTGGTCTTCATTATTCAACACCATTGGTTTCTCAGGTCCCAGGAATGTGATCATGTACAAATCACGTCCTCCGCGCGAATCCTTCATCTGTGAGGTATAATATCCTCGCTTACCATCCGCAGAAATCACAAAGAATACATCATCATCCACCGTGTTAACAGGATAACCAATGTTAACAGGCTCACCCCATGTCCCCGTTTTTTCATCATAAATAGATTTGAAGATATCATATCCTCCCATGGAAGAATGTCCTTCCGAACTGAAGTACAATGTTTTTCCGTCCGGGTGCATGTAAACAGCCTCTTCGTTAAACTTTGTATTGATAACCGGGCCTATGTTTACCGGATCACCCCACTTCCCTTTCTCATCCAGTTTGGAGATATAGATATCGTGTTCTCCGATACCTCCGGGCTTGTTCGAAACAAAATACAAGGTTCTTCCATCAGGTGAATAACATGCAGATGATTCATGAAAATCCGTATTGATCTTTTTTCCGAAAGACTCTGGTTTTGACCACTCATCTCCATTCAGAACAGACTCAAATAAGTCACCATTGCCACTTTTTCCCAGATAAATCACAAACCGCTGACCATCTGCAGAAATACCACAGTTTGCGTCATGGTCATCTGAATTTACTGGCTTCCCGATATTTTGAGCTTCTGTCCAGTTTCCATTCTCATCCTTATAGGCAATATAGATGTCCTCAAAATTTTCATTTAATCCCGGATCAATTTTACCACCCGTGGAATTTGGTCTTCTAGCTGTAAAAACAATTACAGACTCATCGGCAGAAATTACCGCTCCGTATTCATTGTACTTTGTATTGATTTTATCTCCCAGGTTGTCGATGAAAACACGAATCGGTTTTTCAACCATCTTCTTAGCACTATAGGCTTGAGTGATTCTCATCTCTATATCATGAAGGGCCTCTTGCATATCGAAATAAGGGTCTTTCGCCAAACTGGCATCAGCGGCTATCTTAGCCCTGTATTTTGAGTAAGCAGCAATTGCATCATCAAAATCATGATTGTAGTTATAAGCTTGTCCCAGATAATAGTACAGTTCACGATCTACATTCGGGTTCAATTGTTCAGCCTTCTTCAGAAACGGCAATGCTTTAAACTTATCTACCGAATTCAGGTAGCAAGCCCCCAAACGGTAGTTGTTTCGCGCATTATTCGGATTAAAGTCCTGCGCTTTTTGATAGTACTCTTTTGCATCTTTATAATAGGTTGGTCCCATTTCAAAGATCTTGTCACCTTCCTTAATATTGTTTAAAGCTTCTTTTAGCCCGTCTTTATCATCTTTAAAATGATCCTTATCAAAAGGAACATCCTGTCCAAATACGGATAAACATAATGCACTAAATATTATTGCTATTAATTGTTTCATCTTCAATGTTATTTGCAGTTAGTAGTGTAAGTTGAGATTCCTGATGCGCCTAATTCCTGTGCTTTTTTCAAATCGGCACATGCTCCGGCATCATCGCGCAATAATTCTTTTGCATTACCTCTGTTCAAATAGGCATAGGCATAATTTCCATCCAGAGAAATGGCTTTCGAGCAATCTTCGATACACCCTTTCAAATCTTCCAATTTGAATTTCGCCGTAGCCCTGTTATTGTAGGCAAAAGCATAATCCTTTTTTAACTCAATTGCTTTGTTAAAATCCTCAATCGCTCCTTTATAATCTCCTTTATCATACTTGGCACTTCCGCGGTTATTGTACGCCAGATAATTTGCTCCATCTGCAGTGATTGCCTGATCAAAAGCTAAAATCGCCTTATCAAAATCACCCTTTTTTCTGAAAGCAGACCCCAGATTGTTATGCACAAAACTCAACGAATTATCGATCATTCCTGCTTTCTGATAGTCAGCAATCGCACCGGCATAATCTTCCAGCATACGCTTAGCCGATCCTCTGTCGTTGTATGCATAAGCAAACGATTTATTGATCGTTATCGCCTGGTCAAAATCTGCAATCGCTCCTTTATAATCTTTGTTATCGAATTTGATAACGCCTCTGTAGTAAAATGCCTTTTCATTATTCGGATCAACAGCAATAGCTGAAGAATAATC
>QKAV01000074.1 GCA_003247185.1 Crocinitomicaceae bacterium | reverse complement strand
ATTCAAAAGTGGTCCATATACGATATAGCTGTGTCCGGTGATCCATCCGATGTCTGCGGTACACCAGTAAATATCCTCTTCGTTGTACTGAAATACATTTTTAAAGGTGTAGGCTGTGTAAACCATGTAACCTCCGGTTGTATGCACCATCCCCTTAGGCATCCCTGTGGATCCGGATGTGTATAAAATAAACAAGGGATCTTCAGCATCCATGATTTCTGCCTTACAATCCGTTGCAGCTTGTTTCAGTAATGGCTCAAGATAAAAATCGCGCCCGGATTTCATTTGGATTTCAGATTTAGTCCGCTCAACTACCAAAACACTTTCTACACCTGGACAATTTTCCAATGCGTCATCAACGATTCCTTTCAGGTCTATTGTTTTGTTTCCGCGATAGGAGCCATCCGATGTGATGACCATTTTACAATCGCTGTCATTTATTCTTGTAGCAAGGGCGGAAGAAGAAAATCCGGCAAATACCACAGAGTGAATAGCACCTATTCTGGCACAGGCTAACAGAGATATGGCAAGCTCCGGAATCATAGGAAGATAGATACAAACCCGGTCTCCTTTTTTGATTCCTTTGTCTTTAAGAACATTGGCAAATTGATTCACGCGATCGTACAACATATTGTACGTGATGTACTCCGTCGGTTCATTGGGATCATTCGGCTCAAAAAGTATAGCCGTTTTCTCACCTCGCGTTGTCAGGTGTCTGTCCAGACAGTTTTCAGTGATATTTAACTCCGCACCTTCGTACCATTTGATTTCAGGCTTTTTAAAATCCCAGGATACGACGTTATGCCATCTTTTACGCCATAAAAAATGCTCTTCAGCTATTTCATTCCAAAACACTTCAGGTTGACTAACGGATCGTTTGTAAACATTGAAATATTCTTCCAGATTTTTAATATGATAGTTACTCATGCTATATGAATTGATTTCTATTTCAAGCGACATGGAATTTAGTTACCATGGTGGATGAAATTAGCATTTTTTACGTAAAATCTATCGCATTATTCAAACAAAGAAGTTTGATTATAAAATGATACTTACGAAAGGTATACTTTACAAAATGTCAGTGGAACGAAAAGAGAGTGGACCAGATATTGACTAATCCACTCGTATTTTTTGTACAATTTGAGTTTGGTTTTCCGGAGTGATTTCGACAAAATAGATAGAAGATTCCAGCCTTGAGCCATCCACAAACAGGAGGTTCGATTGGGAGATATTCATTTTATCAAAACTAAGCACCAATTTACCGGAAAGGTCCAGAATTTTAATGTCCGCATAATCTGCAGGTGTAGACAAGTTCAATTCAATCGTGAATTTTCCGTCAGTTGGATTCGGATAAATACTAACCAGATCACCATTGTAATTACATTCAACGCTTATCTCAGGATATTCGGTTCTTGTTCCGTCATAATCCGTTTGAACAAGTCTGAAGTAACTTAGATTTTCATCATTTCTGTAATACTTGAATTTATAATTCTTCAGGTTCGTCGAGTTACCCGCTCCCTCAATAACACCTATCGGAATGAACTCAGTTCCATCCTCACTTGCTTCAATTGTAAAATAATCGTTATTCTCCTCAACAGCTGTTGTCCAGTTAAAAGTGAATACATTATCTGTACATGATGCATTAAATTCTGTCAGAGTAACTGCTAATCCGCAAGGATCAACTGTTAGCACCACAGAACTGTTGAGAGCTTTTGTACAGGTACCGTCTGTTACGGAAACGAGATACATGGTTACGTTTGGAATTGCGGCCGGAACAATAAGTGAGTCTCCTTCATCTGCTAACGCTAAAGTTTGATTAGCTCCTCCAAAATTATAAATTAGCGTAGATCCATCTGTTCCCTCGTAATAAAAGACACCATCTGTTCCATAACATGGTATTGAGCTTCCTACGGTAACATTCGCATCGGGTGAAGGGAGTTCCGGAATTTGTACCTGCAAAGTTGATAAGCATCCCAGATTGTCCGTTACTACAGCCGTATAAGTTCCTCCTGCCAGATTGGTTTGATTCAGAGTGGAAGTATTCGGGTGATTGGTTCCCGCAAAATTAATGGCGTAGGTAGGCGTTCCTCCAATGGTATTTAACGTTACGGTACCAGTGTTCGATCCTGAACAAGCCGGAGAATTACTCGAAACAACCAGATTAGGTTGTGTTCCGGATGGATAGATGAACACGCTATCCGTGTTTTGACATCCGGTTGATGCATTGGTTACGGTAACACTATAATTGCCTGTCGGAAGATTAGGGTTGTTAGAAGAAGAGCTGTTAGATGCAGTTACGCCGTTTGACCACGAATAGTTATACAATCCGGCTGGTGTTGGAGTAGAAACAGCTGCCCCGTCGTTATTACAAACTACGTTACTTCCGCTAACATTCGGATTCGGAACCGGGTTAACTGTAATTGGGAAGTTCAGAGTTGCCGGACATCCTGTTACTGTATTTCCTCCAGCAGTTTGACTTGCTGTTATCGTGGCGATGTAAGTAATATTGGCAGCAGGATCAACGGTTATTGAGTTTGTTGTTTGTGTCACAATAGAACTTGTCGGAGACCATGAAAGTAAATCGGAACCAACCATACCATTTACAGTTAATGTGGCAGAAGATCCGTCACAGATGGATGAAGCTCCTGATGCAGTCACTGCAGGTGTACTTAACACGTGCAGGTAAATTGTTTTTGTAGCAGATAATCCGCAACAATCCGTTATCAGATTCAAGGTAATTGTGAAATATCCCGGTGTATTGAATTGAGAACTCACGTTTTGAATGGATCCCGGGTTTGCAATGGCACCTCCAAAGTCCCATACATAGGTGTCAGCAGAATAAATGCTCTGAAAATTGGCATAATCCCCGGCGCACAACTTATATACATCTGTTGCTACTACCGTAGCATTCGTAGCTATATCAGGAGTTACACTGCCGTCGAAGGAAATATTATGAAATCCTTTATAGGCGTTTCCAGCGTACGAAAGAGAATAGCGCTTGATTTGACTGTATTGCGTTACTACCGATGCACCCGTAGCAGTTGCAGGGGTTGCAAAGTTAGTGGTATTATCAAAATCCCATGCTCCACTGGCACTTGCCGAATAATTGACGTTGGTATTCGTACAGTTAACATTAGTAACCTGTATTGTCGGCTGAGCAGCCAGGTTAAATGTACTTACGCTTGTAGTAAGTCCTGAGCCACTGTATAAATAAATGCTGGTAGCTGGTCCTGCAGGTCCGTTTCCTCCATTTCCTCCTTTACCGCCAGTACCGCCGTTTCCACCTCTTCCTCCACGGTTACCGTCCGTGTCGCCATTTGTACAACCATTACCTATAGCAGAAGTACCACCGCTACCACCGTTACCACCAGTACCACCAGTTCCGCCTGCTCCTGCAGCCCCCGGATTTAAGTAACTATCATCAACTACACCGTTGGTTCCATTGATATACAGGTATAAAGCGAACGATCCGCCTCCTCCGAGAGCACCGCGTCCTGCGCCACCGCCGCCACCGCCGCCGGCACCACCTGATCCACCACCTCCACCGGCATCGCAACCGTCGGTATCACGTGCTGCACCGCCACCGCCGCCGCCGCCGCCGCCGCCTTTTCCTGCGGTTCCGTTTGTCCCCGATCCGGGTACATAGAATCCGGATACATGTGTTCCTGCTATTGTAGTTCCATTCGTTCCTGCTGTACCAGTTCCTCCATTTCCTCCATTACCAACATTGGAAGTTGAAGTTCCATTGCTATCCTGGCTACCACCCGCTCCTGCTGTTCCTCCGGAACCACCTGAAGATGGCGCTGTTGATCCTGCAGTTCCGCTGAATCCATTGGCACTGGTGTTGTCCGGACGGCCATTTCCTCCGGCACCGCCATTTCCTCCTCCTGTTGCAGATCCTCCGATGGTGGATGCATTGCTTCCTCCGGCACCTGCCGCACCTCCACTTCCGCCTGTACCTCCACTATCAGTAGAAAAACTACAGGTACACTGAGGTCCGCTACCGGTTATCCCGTTAGCCCCGTTATTCCCGTTGGCTCCATCCCATGCAGAATCATATACAGATGAATTGGCATCTCCCAGACCGACTCCTCCATTTCCAGGCAGGAGTTGTGTACGAACAATATCATAATTCGAACAGTTGGTCAGATGCAGTGCATAAGTCGATTCACCGTTAAGGTTCGCATTTGCTGTTGTAATGGTAAGGTCCTGAAGTCTGAAGTCGGTTGCGCTATTTGCGTAAAATGCAACCAAGCGTTGATTGTTCGTTGTACCTTCAGGATTGGCTGTTGTTCTATTGATTGTAGTGGCTCCGGGAAGACTGGTTTTAGTCCAGCTGTTAGCAGGGTCAAAACCTCCTTCCAGCGTGACAAAACTTCCAATCGTTAAAGGGCTTGTGATATTATAGGTACCAATGGCCAATTTGATAACAGCATTGTTACATTGCGCCATCGACAGTGCCTGAGCCAAACTAGTAGGTTGACTTTGAGTCCCCGGATTTGCTGCACTACCTGTTGGAGATGCATATATATTGACACAATTCGGCAGAGCAGGAGGAGAGCCCACTGTTAATGTCGAAACTGCTGAAGCTGAACAGCCGCTAACCGGGTTAGTTGCTGTAAGTGTGTAATTGTAAGTCCCTGCAGAAACCGGTGCGGTAACAACAATTGATGAACTCGCCCCACTTACAGTTCCCGCTCCCAAAGAAGCCATAGAGTTATTGTACCATTGAAAATTGAGTCCTGTGGAATTGGCTGTACCTGTTAACAGCGCATTACCGCCACCACAAACTGAAATATTTCCCGGTGTTACAGAAATTACAGGATTTGCATTGACAGTCACCTGGACATTATCATTAGAGACGCAACCATCCGTATAAGTCATGGTTACATTGTACGAGGTAGTTGATCCCGGTGCGGCAGTTATACTTGCTCCGGAAGTACCTGATAAACCTGTAGAAGGAGACCAGACAATGGAAGAAACATTCGAGGCGCTGCTGGTGGCATTCAGAACAGTTGAAGATCCACTGCAAATATTGACATCCGCTCCTGCGCTTACAGGTGGGTTAGGGTTCGCCGTAACGATAATTTCAATGACTTTTGAGTTTTCTCCGATTAAAGGACAAGCATCGTCTTCCACGTTGAAGGAAATAAAATGTGAGCCAATATCGGATGTGGTAGGTGTCCAGCAGATGGTTGCCATTTTATTGTTTCCGGAACCTGAAATATTAAGTGTGGCACCTGTTGGAAGGTTACTGATAAAAGCACTAACTGTTTGTCCCGCATCTGCATCGGAAATATTTACCGTAAAGCACAATGGGGCATCGGCACACACGCTGATATCATAATCATTGGCAACACCGTTGATTCCTCCGATTACAGGAAGCGTATTGGTACAGTTAGAAATGTTTATTTGAAGATCCCGGATAACGGATCCAATTAATACACCACCACGGTATTCCTGTACAAGTATTGAAATTACAGAAACTTGTGGAGCAGAAGGCGTTACGGTGATTTCACCGGTATTAGGGTCTATACTCGCACTTCCGTTAAACGGAGAGCTCCCGGAGTACCCACCACTGTAGGCAACCGATGAACCTTGTCCGTTTGAAGCGTTAATTAAAGAATATACAAGTTGATCTCCGTCAGGATCAGAAGCTAATTGCTGGAAGTGAAGTGTGTTTCCTACACAACCGAAAAGTTGAGGAACCGAAGCAAATTGAGCCGAACTGTTACAGCTTGCGAGTGTATTGTTTAAGGTGGTTTGAACATAGATATCCTCAGTATCAGGTGAAGATAAGTTGGTGATCATTCCATTTCTGCAGCAAAGATCATAACTCAGGATCCAGTCAGAGCATCCATTTGGCAGAGTAAGTATACCTGAATAGGTGATCTGCTCTATACCAATCGGACCACCTCCGCCATTACAGGCACTTGCTTCACTTGGACAAAGTGGTGTGATGTCAGTTGTGTTTTGAAGCGAGAGTTGTACAGATGCATTTACTCCGCATGAGGAACTGCTATAATTCAAAACGGCAGACGTTGGGGCATCGATACCACCGCAATCTCTGTATAACACGAGTTTTACCTGATATTGGTTCGGACCGACACAGGTATAGGTAATTTCGGATCCTGCCATGTGTGAGGCAAATAATTTTGTTGCAGAAAACAATAAGAAAATTACCAGAATCGCGAAAAAGCGAAATGCAGCAGACATAATGAGTGAGGTTAAATTGAATAATAGCTTGACTAACTTGGTTACGGTAAAAGTCGGTGTAAAACTATAGAAATTTTGTTAAGCTGATATTAACTGTTGATTAAAAAGCAGAATAAATAGTAATTTATTGATCGTCAATCATATGTCTTTTATTTTTTGAACATTGCCCGCACTGATATTACTCCTTTTTTATTACCTGTACAGCTGGTGCTGGAGCCAGAAAATATTCAATAAAAAAATGCTGAATTTAATACTGATCAGCCTTATTCCACCATAAAAAGGTAGCTATATATCCAACGATAAAAGTAGTGACAATGATAATGTAACTAATTAACTGTACACCTCCCGTGACAGCATAAATACCAGGTATCGCCCAGGGGAAGTACGGACCAAGTCCCACCATTCCTGTGAAATTGGCTAAAATGAGAGTTAAGACAGCCAGACCGATCGGAAGGATAATTCCTTTGCTGTACGATGCAAAAAATGAGACTGGGGTAATCAGAAGTATAGTTAAAACGGTTGTGACTGAATATCTCCACAAAAACTGTCCTAAAATAGCAGATGACCAGTCTGACAGATCAAGCAGCCATCCTATTAAAAGACCGGTTAACAGATAGGTTAAAGCAAGGATGAGGGACCAAATTACAATGACAATGAACTTGGATAGAATGATATTCGTGCGGGAGATGGGCAATGCTAAAATATCTTTGATTGTCCGGTCGGAATATTCACGACCAAATACCCAACTTACCACGAATCCGACTCCAATCAGGCCCACTCCGGCTATGCCTTGTAAAAGCTGCATAAAGTAATTTTGCCAGTTGGAATCACCAATTTTCGTCAAAGCTGCTTTATCGGCAATCATCCCCATTTTTCCTGAAACTTCAGGGTACTTTTGCACGAACATCAGCAATCCCATCATGGATGCTACAAAGGTAAAGAAAATAATGGTGATCCAGAATATTCTGGATTTACGGGTCTTTAGTGTTTCGACACTCAAAGAAGTTAATAGATGTTTCATTTCTCTTTGGTATTTATTGTTCTTAAAAAATAGGCTTCCAAATCTTCCTTCTGTGTCTGAACCAGGTAAGGAGTAAGTCCATTGTTTACCAGTAATTCAACAATACTTTCGGGATGATGAATAGTTGCCGTATCATCGATTTCCAAATAGTTTTCCTTGCTGAGGTCAGCAGTGATTCCTTTCTCCAGAAGCAGTGATTGCGCATTTTGTGCGTTACCTACACCCAGAAGTAATTTCTTTTTGCAGTTGCTATCCAATTCATTCCGATTCATCTCTTTAACCATCCTTCCTTCGTGTATAATACCTATCCGGGAAGAAAACTTGGCGATTTCGCTCAGAATATGGCTTGAAACGAAAATTGTTACACCGTGGTTATGGGAAAGATCCTTTAACAGGTTCCGGATTTCAACTATACCAGCAGGGTCAAGGGCATTTGTGGGTTCATCCAGAATGAGTAGTTCCGGATTATGGATCAGGGCTTTGGCTAAACCCAGACGTTGACTGTTGCCCTGAGAAAGATTTTTAGCTTTCCTGTCCATGTACTTTGTCAGCTGCAGTTTGTCCGCTATTCTTTCGATAGAGTGGGGGGTATCTAGCAGTCTCAGTTTTTTGGTAATTTCAAGATTTTCTCTAACAGTCAGATTGGGATAATGAGAAGGAGCTTCGACCATATAGCCGATCCTTTTCCATATTTCTGTTTTTCCCGGATTGATCTCGGTGTCTTTTATGAATGCTGATCCGGAGCTTGCGCGAACCATGCCTAATAACATCCGGATCGTAGTTGTTTTTCCCGCTCCGTTCAGGCCGATGAACCCATAGATTTCTCCCTTGTTAACTGAAATTGACAGATCGGAGACAGCCGTTACTTTGCCGTAACTCTTAGTCAGATTTTGTGTTTTAATTATTTCTTCCATATCACTTCTATTTTAAACCGACCGTTTGGTTTGTTGTGGTGTCAAAAAAATATCAACTCCTTATGCTAGCGTATAATTCATCCCATAATTGTTGTATATCAGCTTTCATTGATTGCATGTTGCCATACAATGTACGATTCAGAGCCAGTCCATCTGCTGAGAAGAGAAAAAGCTCTGCAATATGTTCATCACTGAGAGGTGTACTGATTTCACCGTTTTCTCTTGCCCTTCGGATGACCTTTATCCATTGGTCTTTCTCCCGACTATGATAATTTTGCATGTCCTTTTGGAAATCGGGAATGATTTTCAATGCATCAAACATTAACGAAAAGAAATTCAAGTTAAACAGCTCTGACGCCGAACCATCTTCCGGGAGAAATAGTTCTCCAACCTTGTTAAACTGTCCGATGGCGTGTCGATAGAATTCTTGTAATGAAGCTCCATTTTCTCCGACTGAATTTCCTGAGATCATTTGCTCGAAAAACACATTGATAATCTCCTGAAACAGCTTCTCCTTGCTTTCAAAATAGTGATAGAATGCTCCTTTGGAAAGGCCGGTTTGTTGAACAATTTCTTTCATTGTAACCTCCTTAAAGCTCTTTTGAAGAAAGAGTTTAAAGGCTGTCTGAAGAATATATTGTTTTGTATCGTTCATAAAAACCGACCGTTTGGTCTGTAAATATACTACAAATTTAGATTAGTGTTATTTTATTGGGATTTTTTGTTGGGAGATCAGGAATATTCTTCAAGTTAAGGATATCAAAATACCGGATATCAAGAAAGGAAAACAAAAAAGCCTGTCGATTGACAGGCTTTAGCTTTAATGTTCGCGGTCTGGACGGGACCGACGAGTGTTTTGTATCCTTATTGTTTATCAATGATTTACGCTTTTGGGAATTTCAGTTGTTCGCCAATTTGTTCACGTAAAATCAATTGGATTTTGATTCAATTTGAAAGAACGAATTCCTCGACAAATGTATAAGTTTTAAACTAATTAAGAACAAAATCAAGTAATTAGTTGGAACATGAGTATTTTAGAATACCATGACGCTAGAAGAGTTAAAAAAGCAAATCAAAATCGACGATGCCTTATTCCGAAAGGCATTTGATAACCTACCGAAAGAAGTAATGCGTGAGAAGGTCAATTCTTATTATTCAGTATTACTCAATTCATATAAAGACAACAAGACATTTTTTCATGAAATTTATCTGAGTTATTTTGAACTATTAAATTATTATGGCCAGACGTATAGTTGTTTGCAAACTTTTGACAACCTGATCAATCGGTATAAAACACCCGAAATTAGTCAGGTGTTGTTCGCGAAAGAAAAAGCTCGTACGTCTTTAATCGTCACGCGAACATATTTGTTCAAATATCAGGTTTTAAAAAACGTTGAAAGTGATGAATCTCGAAACAAAAAGTCATTTATTTCTGTGCTTCTTGAAGCAAAAAGAAAACTAAGCAAACTTTATTCAGAGTACTTATCAGGGAAACTAAAATTAAATCAAGGACAACAGATTTATTGCCTTGAAAATTTGGGAATGTGTTATGCGGATTTATCGAGATGGTTTGAGTCGTTGTATTACTTGAATAAAGGGATCGTTCTGGATCCGACAAACGTTAATTTGTTGTCTACAAAAGCTTTTGTTTTAGAAAGATTAAGAGACGCAACCTGTCAAAGTTACACGGGGCAATTGTTATATCAAATACTAACAGCTTTAGAGACGCCATTGAATTTCCGAGGTTATAATGAGGTTGCAATAAGTCAACTTAATAATTTAAAAAAGGATGTCGAAGCAGAGCTCAATGAATATGGTTTAGATGTACAAAAGTTAACTGATGAAGCGGAGAAGGTGCAAAATGACAAAGAATCCATTAGTGACTATATGAAATTTGTGGTTCAAGAGGATTTGTTCTTAAATGAACATTCTGATTATTGCAAATGTAGCCGTGGAATGAAGGATGACATTAGGATCAAAAGTTTTCATGAACATACTAGAATAG
>QKAV01000262.1 GCA_003247185.1 Crocinitomicaceae bacterium | reverse complement strand
AATCTTAAGTTCTGTCTCTAATTCATTTGATTTCATTTGAATGAGAGGATCGTCAGAAAATGGTAATCCGAAAACAGAAGTTCCTCCTGCCGGTAAAGTCAGGAATGACTCAATAGTGCCGTCCATATTTATGACAAGTTGATGGTCTTCCTGTGTTGCGGACCAAAGGATTCTAACCTCCTGATTTGTAGTATTCTCAAAGTGAAGCGAGGTATACGTAATACCATTAAAAGAATAGGTCTCACCATAGACAACAATTCCATTCATTTCAGCGAGAATAATTCGCTTAGAATCAGATGGTTGAATTTTTGTGATGCCGAAATTTGATTCTGAGGCTTGTGAAAATGTACTAATCCCCAGAATAAATGAAAAAAATAGCGTTTTCATAGTAGTGTAATTAGTTGATGGGACAAAGATATCAAATTCCTGACTACGGAAGAATAAAAGCCAGGATAATTCAGAATAGATAACTCTTTGAATTATTGCCTTTTTGACTAGAAGCACTATTTTTGTTAAATAGGATGATTTCTCTCCAGGAATGAGGAAAGGATAGGTGTTCTCCGGGATGAACCGTAATATTTTATAGTGAAGATTATGAATACTACAATGGCAGAAAAACTGACTTCAAAGGAATTAATGGATTTGGAAAATAAGTACGGAGCACATAATTATCATCCGTTAGACGTAGTGTTATCCAAAGGAGAGGGAGTATATGTGTGGGATGTGGAAGGAAAGCGTTATTTCGATTTCTTATCAGCCTATTCAGCAGTAAATCAAGGACATTGCCATCCGAAAATCGTAAAAGCATTAACTGAGCAGGCTAAAACTCTGACTCTTACCTCCAGAGCATTCTACAATGATGCTTTAGGACCTTATGAGAAATTTGTAACGGACTTTTTCGGGTTCGACAAGGTATTGCCTATGAACACAGGCGCGGAGGCTGTAGAAACAGCAATTAAATTGTGTCGTAAATGGGCCTATGAAGTAAAAGGAATTCATGAAAATGATGCACAAATTGTAGTTTGTGAAAACAACTTTCACGGTAGAACCACAACTATTGTTTCTTTTTCGAACGACCCTGTAGCGAATAAAAATTTCGGACCTTTTACTCCGGGATTCATTCGAATTCCATACAATGATGCAGCTGCATTAGAGCGTGTGCTGGCAGAGAATAAAAATATCGCAGGTTTTCTGGTGGAACCAATTCAGGGGGAGGCCGGAGTCTATGTACCTGATGCAGGATATCTTGCAGCGACTAAGGAATTGTGTGAAAGACACAATGTACTTTTTATTGCAGATGAAGTACAAACCGGTATTGCAAGAACAGGAAAATTGCTTGCTGTAGATCATGAAGATGTAAAACCGGATATTTTAATCCTAGGAAAAGCACTTTCAGGCGGAGCGTACCCGGTATCGGCAGTTTTGGCGAATGATGCGATCATGAATGTGATTAAACCAGGACAGCATGGTTCAACATTTGGAGGAAATCCAATTGCAGCTAGAGTTGCTGTCGCGGCACTTGAAGTAATAGAAGACGAGAAATTAGCTGAGAATGCAGAAAAGCTGGGAATTTTGTTCAGAAATGAAATGAACAGAATTATAAATGAAAGCGATCTGGTTGTAAAAGTGAGAGGGAAAGGTCTTTTGAATGCGATAGTTGTGAATGATACGGAAGAGAGTGAAACAGCATGGAATCTTTGCCTGGCATTGAAAGAAAATGGTTTGTTAGCTAAGCCCACTCATGGTAATATTATTCGTTTTGCGCCGCCATTGGTGATGAATGAAGAGCAACTAATGGAATGTGTTGCAATCATTGAAAAAACGATTCTGTCATTTGAAATGTAAAAAGGACGGACGTGGCAAAGCGTGATTTGGATAAGCGCATTCATAAGCTCGAAGCAGAGCTGAAAGAGCTTAAGCTCCAGCGGCAGCAGTCATACACTATTCCGAGGACAGTTGTTGTGCCAACTGATGTCGAAAGTAAATTTCTTGAGATCGAGAATCGTATTGAAAATTACTTCAACGATCTGAACTATGACCCGGTCTCCGGTGAGATAACCGTATTTGGTCAGCGATATGTATTACTTCGATCTGATTCCTTATCGAATGAGTTCGTGAAATTCGTGAAGGAAAAGTATAGTGATATTCCGGAACCCGAAGCATTGAGTATCGCGCACAATTTTCTGTACGATAATGCTAAAGTTGTAGGAAGAAGCGATGCTGTTGATTTTCACAAGCGTCTGGGGTTAACAGATCCTATTGATAAACTATCGGCAGGACCAATCCATTTTGCTTATACCGGATGGGCGAACGTGGAGATCCTGGAGGAAAGCATGCCTGTACCGGATGAAAATTATTTCCTGAAGTTCATCCATCACAATAGTTTTGAAGCACAATCATGGAAACGTAAAGGAGAACAATCAGACGTGCCTGTCTGTAAAATGAACTGCGGTTATTCTGCAGGGTGGTGTGAAGAAAGTTTTGGTATTCCCGCTCTCACAACCGTAGAATTGACCTGCGAGGCAATGGGAGATGAACACTGTACTTTCATCATGGCTCCGACACATAGAATTCAGGAGTATATTGATAAGCTGAATAGTGATTTTTATCCAAAAGAGATTGATATCCCGATTTTCTTTAAGCGGCAGGAGGTGGAGAAAGAACTCCGAACTACTAT
>QKAV01000043.1 GCA_003247185.1 Crocinitomicaceae bacterium | reverse complement strand
TCACATTTTCTGGATACCACTTGCTGCAATTCAAGGATCAGGCCTGCTCCGATAATAATGGGGTCGATGCACTTGTGAGGAGTAGCCCCGTGTCCGCCAACGCCATTAATTGTCAGATGGATTTCATCACATGAAGCCATGTATAATCCACTTTTTAACCCGAGCTCTCCGGCTTCAAGCTCCGGAAAAACATGCAGTGCGTACATGGATTTTATTTCGGGATTGTCCAGTACACCATCACGAATCATATAAGTAGCACCGCCCGGATTTTTCTCTTCTCCGGGTTGAAAGATCAACTTGATGGAATGGGGTAACTGAGACTTAATTTCATTCAGAATTTTTGCAGCTCCAAGTAATACGGATGTATGAACATCGTGTCCACATGCATGCATAACGCCATCTACCTGAGATCGATAAGTAACATCATTTTGTTCATAGATGGGTAATGCATCCAGATCCGCGCGCAGACCAATACAGTAAGAGTCATTCCCATTGGAAATATATCCAACTACGCCTGTGTCTCCGATTCCCGATTGATTTTCGATGCCATATTCATCCAATTTGGACTTGACAAATGCCATTGTTTCAAACTCCTTATATGATAGTTCCGGATGTTGATGCAAATGTTCGCGTATCAAACGTACTTCATCTTGTAATTCTGAAGATCTTTTTTTGATATAACTATGTACTTCGTTACTCATTTGTAAGTCCATTATAACCGGATAGCATCATTCTTACAGATACGTATGCCATAATGCCACCGAAGATCAATTTAACAATAGCAGGAGAGAGTCTGAGCGCGAGTTTCGATCCGATATACCCTCCGACTACAAAGGTAACGGCTATAATCAAGCCAAATTTCCAATTAATATTTCCTGATTTCCAGTAGTTGTGAACGGCTAATATTCCAACCGGAAGAAGTAACACGAATAAGCTTGTTCCCTGCGCACTATGTTGACTCATTCCTAAGGCATATACTAATGCGGGTACGATAATGACACCTCCACCCACACCGACAAATCCGCTAAGGATACCTGCCAATACACCTACTATCACTAAAATGATGACCGTTTGCTGCTCCATAACGTAAATATAGCTAAAAGGAATCACTGCACCAGTAGGTTGCAACCTCTGATATCAGCCATATCAAATCTGCCTAATACTTCGAACTGACCGTTGGAAAAGCTCTTACCCAGATCCTGTGTGGCAATAAAGGAACAACTGTAGATATTGGTAAGATCAATAACATTGATTCCCCCGGTTTTTCCGTTTTCAAGATAGGTCAAAGGGTCATTCGTATCGCGAATAAGGATTCTCATCCAGGACGGCGTATTGAAAAGAAGTTCTCCTGTGCTGTATGCCTGCGATAGCAGTTCGGTCATTCCGTATTCGGAATAAATAGACTCAACACCGAGTCCTTTGCGGAGGGTTTCATGAAGATCTGATTTGGTCATCTCTTTACGTCGTCCTTTCATCCCGCCGGTTTCGATTACTGTTACTCCGTTTAGGTCCGGAGATAAGGCGGCAAGATCCAATAAGGCATAACTTACACCAAAAAGTATGATGCGTTTTCCTGTTGATTTAATGCTCGCAATGTGTCTGATCAATTGGTGCAGATCATTCAAATAGAAACCACTATTCTCATCTTTTGTCAGGCGGATGAGCTGATCCACCATATAGACCAGACTCGATTCTCCTTGTTCGAGGTAATTGGGTAATAGTGCCAGAATGACCAGTTCTTCAGGATCACCGAAAAATTGCCTGAAGGCATTTACGAAGGATTTTTCATACAGTTGGGTAGAATGTACAAAATGCGCTGATCTTTCGCCTCCTGTTCCGCTGCTTTTGAAAATAACTTCTTCCTTTAAACCGTCAAGTATGATGCGGTGCGATTTAAAGAATGAGATGGGCAAAAACGGAATTTCTTCCAGCGTTTTCGGATGGTTCATTTTCAAGCCATCGGCAAATGACCGGTATACTGTATTTCTGCTGTACTGGAATTCAAAAAGCTCAAGTGCGATTTGTTCAAACTCGCGATCAGATGATATCTCAAAAACGCGCTCCGTTAGGTTCATCAGTATAACATTCCGGCAATAACTGCAGTAGACATACAGGCCAGCGTTCCTGCTATCAAGGCCTTCATTCCAAATTTGGCAAGCGTGCTTTTTCTCTCAGGAGCAAGTGCGCCAATTCCACCGACCTGAATACCAATAGAGGCAAAGTTGGCAAAACCACAGAGTACATAAGTCGTCATCAGAACAGCTTTATCTGACATGTAGAATTTCAGCGTTGCCAAATTTCCGTATGCCACAAATTCGTTCAGAATTGTTTTCTCACCGAGTAATTGTCCTACAATTAAACTGTCTTCCCATGGAACTCCCATGATCCAAGCAAAAGGTGACAAGGTATATCCTAAAACAGCTTCAAAAGAAAGTGAAGAATAATGACCGAATGAGGCGATAATGTCGTTGAGTCCGGTGTAATAACCAAATTTTCCGAGAAGCCAGTTTGCCAGTGCAACTAACGAAATGAATACGATCAGCATGGCTCCGACATTCACGGCTAATTTTAAACCATCGGTTGTACCGTTTGTGATGGCTTCAAGTGCGTTTGCACCTAGTTTTTCTTTTTCTACACTTAGGTCAGGATTGATTTCCTCTCTTTCCGGAAAAAGCATTTTAGCAAAAACAATAGCTGCAGGTGCACTCATCAGTGATGCAGTAAGCAGATGCTTTGCAAAATAGACCTTTTGCTGAGGGTCTTCTCCTCCTAAGAAACCAATATATGATGCTAAAACTCCACCTGCAATTGTTGCCATTCCTCCTGCCATCAGACAAAGAATTTCCGATTTGGTCATTCTACCCAGATAAGGTTTTACGAGTAAAGGAGCTTCAGTCTGTCCCAGGAAAATATTTCCCGCCGCAGATACACTTTCTGCACCGGAAAGTCCCATAACGCGTTTCATGAGCCATGCCATTCCCATTACTACTCGTTGCAGAATTCCCCAATAATACATTAAACTTGTCAGGGCAGAGAAGAAGATAACCGAGGGTAAAATCCAGGTAGCGAAGTTCTTCACATACGGATTTACAGTTCCATCGATAAAACTACCGAAGACAAATGTTGCACCTTCGTGAGCCATATCAACTACTTTCACGAAAGCGCGGGATAAGAATTCAAAAAAGCCTTCCACATATGGAGCTTTTAGAATAAGCAGTGCAAGGACAACCTGTAACAGAATTCCCTTGATTACAAGCGACCAGTTGATATGTTTACGGTCAGCACTGAATAGAAAACCGAGTAATAATAATGCAGACATTCCGAGAATAGCACGGATAATTGATGTGAAGTAATTCTCAGATCTTGAAGCATTTTTCTTTTGAAGTGTAAAATAGCGCGCCCCGTTATATACGGAAATCCGATCTTTTGATTGATAGGTAATATCCAGCGTATCTCTGATCTCGGTGGAGTCATCAACAGCAGTGAAAAGAATCAGCTTTCCGTTTCCGACTTCCCAACTTCCAACGTGCCCTAAAAAAAGAGAAGTGTCTGTGTTATTGAATTCAGAGCCATTTACAAACTCAAATTTCTTACCATCAGCTGAATAATAGGTGGTACCTTCTAGATTTTGCGCGAATAAAGTCGTGAAATAAAATACAAAGGCAATACTAAGGATTCCTTTTGTTGATCTCGTCACGGATTCTGGAAGCCAGTTCGTAATCCTCATTTTCAATAGCTTGGTTTAGTTCAGTCTGTAGTTCGTCGATAGTCAGACTATCCAAACTATTAACTTCCTGAGTTTCTTCTTCGAATGAGTCAGATGAAAAGTCGCTCTCATCCTCGTTTAGATCTTCTTCATCCAGCATTATTCCGGCACTGGATAGAATGTTTTCGAATGTATAAATTTCACAGTTAAATCGGATTCCGATTGCTATAGCATCTGACGTTCGTGCGTCAATTTCTACGATCTGCCCGTCTCTCTCACAAATTAATTTGGAATAAAAAATGCCTTCAACGAGATTGTAGATTACAACTTCTTTAACAACGATATCAAATGCCTGTGCGAAATTTTTAAAAAGATCATGAGTCAATGGTCTGGTTGGAACCATTTTTTCTAATTCTATAGCTATCGCCTGGGCTTCAAATCCTCCAATGATAATAGGAAGTCGTCGGTTTCCCCCGGCTTCTGATAACACAAGAGCATAAGCGCCAGATTGCGTCTGACTATAAGAGAGTCCAACTATTTCAAGTTTGATCTTTTCCATTGTAAAAAATGGTCCGGAGTCTCCTCCGGACACACAATATTCAATTAATGAGAAGCTTTAAATTTCTTTACGGCTTCAGTTAGTCTCGGTAAAACTTCAAATGCATCGCCTACCACTCCGTAGTCTGCTGCTTTGAAGAATGGTGCTTCAGGATCCGTATTGATAACAACGATCACTTTTGAACCATTAACACCGGCTAAGTGTTGAATGGCACCTGAAATACCTGCTGCAATATACAAATTCGGACGGATAGCAACACCTGTTTGTCCAACGTGTTCGTGATGAGGTCTCCATCCGATATCAGCTACCGGGCGTGAACATGCTGTTGCAGCTCCTAAGGCGTGCGCCAGATCTTCAACGATACCCCAGTTTTCAGGCCCCTTTAATCCTCTACCAGCAGAAACAACCAGTTCAGCTTCCGGTAATGGAATCTCACCTTCCGGTTTCTTAACATCTTTAACTGTGATTGAGTTTGTACCTGCATCTGCATTAAAATCTTCTACTCCGCATGCACTTCCGGTTGCTTCCGGTTGAAAACTGTTCGGTAATAATGAGATAATGCGTTTTGCAGAGTGAAGTTTTACATACCCAAATGCTTTACCACTGAATACATTCACTTTTACTTTATCTCCGTTCGGAACATCAATAGCTCCGGCTACAAGACCTGCTTTCAATTTTACAGACAATCTCGGAGCAACTGATTTAGCTACCAAATCATGTGAAAATACGATAGTATCTGCACCTACTGTTTCAGCAGCTTTAGCAATAAGATTGGTTAATTGAACAGGATCATTGGATACGATCGAACGATCTACAAGAACTTTGGAAGCGCCGTACTCTCCTAATTTACCCAATTGATCTGCTGCAAGGTTCCCATTCGTTACAGCAACGACGTCACCTCCAAGTTTCTTTGCATAGGTAATTGCTTCAAATCCACTTTTAGCAATTCCGTTTGAACTATTAATATATACTAATGTTGACATATTCAAATACTTTAGAAATTAACCTTAGATCACTTTAGCTTCGTTGTGAAGTAATGAAACCAATTCATCCATATTGGCAGGATCGATCATTTTGCACGCTGATTTTGCAGCAGGCATCTCATAACTCTCAAATGAAGTTAAAGGTTCGATCGCAGCAGGAGCTACTACATTCAGGGGTTTCGTTCTGGCAGCCATAATTCCTCTCATGTTAGGAATACGTTGTTCTGCCATTCCTTTTGCACATGAAATTACGGCAGGAAGCTGTACGTCCGCTACCTCTAGTCCGCCAACGATTTCCATGTCAATGGTAGCCGTATTTCCTGAAACATCAAGTTTGGTTGCTAAAGAAGCATAAGGCATATTCATTGCTTCAGCAATCATTCCTCCAACTTGTGAACCATTATAATTAATAGTCTCCTTACCTGTTAAGATAAGATCAAAAGCATTTGATTTTGCGTATTCAGCAATTTGCATAGCTGTGTAGTATGCATCAACCGGTTCGGCGTCAATACGAACTGCTTCGTCAGCACCAATTGCCAGTGCCTTTCTTATTACAGCTTCATCAGCTGCTGTTCCAACAGTAACAATCGTTACGGAACCTCCGTTAGCCTCCTTCAGCTCCAGTGCTCTCACTAAAGCATACCATTCATCGTAAGGGTTAACAATATATTGTACACCATTTTCATCAAATTTCGTGTTGCCGTCTGTAAACGCGATCTTCGACGTCGTATCAGGTGCTTTACTAATACATACCAAAATTTTCATACGTCTGATTTTTTTTAAGCGTAGCAAATTTAACAATTCTAATGCTAAAATGTTACCGATAGGCAAAAAGTTGAGTGATTGCCCTTTTATAGGCTTTGAACAAAGGAAATGAAACAGGATTATACCTGCCATCAGTGTTGAGAAATCAGGAATCAGGATTGTGTTTGTTGTATCGTCGAAGAATAATTCGGAATTATTTATTCAGGTTATATGCCAAATTATGTACATTTGGCATCCGTTTTAGAACAAGTTCAAGCCTATGAAGACTGTACAGTTCAGAGAAGCCCTTAAAGAGGCAATGTCAGAAGAAATGAGAAGAGACAACAGCGTTTTCCTTATGGGAGAAGAGGTTGCAGAGTATAATGGTGCCTATAAAGTGTCTCAGGGTATGTTGGATGAATTCGGTCCTGACAGAGTGATCGATACTCCGATTGCCGAGCTCGGTTTTGCCGGGATAGGAGTGGGTGCTTCAATGAACGGTTTGCGTCCGATTGTGGAATTTATGACATGGAACTTTGCTATACTGGCGGCTGACCAGATTATTAACAGTGCCGCTAAGATGTTGCAGATGTCTGGAGGTCAGTATCATTGTCCGATTGTTTTCAGAGGAGGAAACGGACAGGCAGGACAGCTGGCTGCTACGCACTCTCAATCTTTTGAGGCGTTCTATGCACATGTTCCGGGATTGAAAGTAATTACCCCGAGTACACCGTATGATGCCAAAGGACTTTTAAAGGCTGCAATCAGGGATAACGATCCGGTTGTATTTTTGGAATCAGAGAAAATGTATGGGGATAAGGGAGAGATACCTGAAGGAGAGTATATTATTCCTATAGGTGTTGCTGATGTAAAAAGAAAAGGTACGGACGTTACGATCGTTTCGTTTGGAAAAATAATTAAAGTGGCGCTAGAGGCTGCTGAACAGTTGGAAAAAGAAGGTGTTTCATGTGAGATCATTGATCTTCGAACTGTTCGTCCTATTGACTATGCTGCGGTTGTTGAGTCTGTAAAGAAAACAAATCGTTGTGTTGTGGTTGAAGAATCATGGCCTTTGGCATCCATCTCTTCGGAGATTGCATATCATTTGCAGAGATACGCATTTGACCACCTGGATGCGCCGGTAATGCGTGTAACTCAAACGGATACGCCATTTGCATTTTCGCCCACATTGATTGAAGAGGCACTGCCAAATGTCGGTAGAGTAATCAGTGCAGTAAAATCTGTTTTGTACCGGGGATAATTTTTTTTGACGTTTTAATTGGAGGTTGGGTTTTTTATTAAATTCGATCTATATATTGATCTTTAAAACCATTAAAATGAAAAAGAATATTTTATCAGTTCTAGTGTTTGGAGCACTAGTTTTAGTTTCCTGTAAGAAAGATTATACTTGTGAGTGTACCGCTACGGATGGAACCAGCACAGCGATTACTTCAGTAACCATTACGGATTCCAAAAAGAAAGCAACAGATACTTGCGAGGGCATGTCTACGTCATCAGGTTCTTTTAGTAGGACTTGTTTGATTAAGTAATGTATATCCCCGATTATCATTAAGGAGAGCTGCAATTTGCAGCTCTTTTTTTTGGTTGATAGAATTTATGTTAACACGAAATTGTGAAAAAAACGCACTTTTTTTTGATAACTTCTTGGTTTATCGAATTAAGTACATATCTTTGCACCCCTCAAAAGTGTATTTGGGGGTAATTTATATTGTAATAAACTAAAGTATTTTTTATGCCAACTATCCAACAATTAGTTCGCAAAGGGAGAACAGCGGTGGTAAAGAAAAGCAAGTCAGCGGCACTTGATTCTTGTCCACAGCGTAAAGGGGTATGTGTAAGGGTTTACACCACTACTCCTAAGAAGCCGAATTCGGCTATGCGTAAAGTAGCGCGTGTTCGTTTAACGAATGGAAAAGAAGTTAACGCGTACATCGGAGGTGAAGGACACAACTTACAGGAGCACTCCTTGGTGTTAGTAAGAGGTGGAAGGGTGAAAGACCTTCCAGGGGTTCGTTATCACATCGTTCGTGGTGCTGAAGACACTGCGGGTGTTGAGGGAAGAACTCAGAGACGTTCGAAGTATGGAACTAAACGTCCTAAGAAAGCCTAATTTTTAACGGATTTAAAGTCTTAAAGAGATGAGAAGAAGAAAAGCCAAAAAGATAGCGATACTTCCGGATCCTAAATTCAACGATGTTCAGGTAACTAAATTCGTGAACAACCTGATGTTAGACGGAAAGAAAAGTATAGCATTCAAGATTTTTTATGATGCAATTGATCTTGTTGATGCTAAAGTAGAAGAAACAACTGGTTTGGATACTTGGAAAAAAGCATTGGAAAATGTAACTCCAAGTGTAGAGGTAAGAAGCCGCCGTGTAGGTGGAGCTACTTTCCAGATCCCTACTCCGGTTCGTGATTCTCGTAAACAGTCATTAGCAATGAAGTGGTTGATTGGTTATGCTCGCAAACGTAACGAGAAGACAATGTCTCAAAAACTTGCGTCAGAGATCATCGCAGCTTCAAAAGAAGAAGGTGCTGCCTTCAAAAAGAAAGAGGATACATTAAGAATGGCTGAAGCAAATAAAGCCTTTTCACATTTCAGATTCTAAATTATGGCAAGAGATCTTAAATTTACCAGAAACATTGGTATCGCGGCGCATATCGACGCGGGTAAAACGACAACTACTGAGCGTATCCTTTATTATGGTGGTGTTAACCACAAGATCGGAGAGGTACACGAAGGTGGTGCTACAATGGACTGGATGGAGCAAGAGCAGGAAAGAGGTATTACTATTACTTCTGCTGCGACAACTCTACAATGGAATTACCGTGGTCAGGAGTACCATATGAACATTATTGACACTCCGGGACACGTTGACTTTACAGTTGAGGTGAATCGTTCACTTCGTGTATTGGATGGTCTTGTATTCCTTTTCTCTGCTGTTGATGGTGTTGAGCCACAATCTGAAACAAACTGGCGTTTGGCAAACAACTACAATGTTCCTCGTATCGGTTTCGTTAACAAAATGGACCGTCAGGGAGCTGATTTCTTAGCTGTTTGTAAGCAAGTAAAAGAAATGTTAGGAAGTCACGCACTTCCATTACAATTGAATATCGGTGCTGAAGATGATTTCAAAGGAGTTGTTGATTTGATCAACTTCAAAGGAATTGTTTGGAACGAAGAAGATCAAGGAATGACTTTTCAGGAAGTTGAAATTCCGGCAGATATTTTAGATGAGGCAACTCAATTGCGTGAAGAATTATTAGAAGCTGTAGCTGAATTCGACGATACTTTGATGGAAAAGTATTTCGAAGATCCTGAATCGTTAACTGAGCGTGAGATCCTTGATGCTTTGCGTGAAGCAACTATCGCTGGTAAAGTTGTACCAATGATGTGTGGTTCTGCATTTAAAAACAAAGGAGTTCAGGCAATGTTGGATATGGTAATGGAAATCCTTCCTTCACCATTGGATATTGAAGCAATCGTTGGTACGAATCCTAAAACTGGTGCAGAAGAGAAACGTAAGCCAAGTTTTGATGAGCCTTTCTCAGCATTAGCATTTAAAATTGCAACTGACCCTTACGTTGGTCGTTTGTGTTTTACACGTGCTTACTCTGGTAAATTGCCAGCTGGTTCATACGTATTGAATACACGTTCCGGAAACAAAGAACGTATTTCTCGTATCTTCCAAATGCACGCAAACAAGCAAAACCAAATTAACGAACTAGGTGCCGGAGATATCGGTGCATTGGTTGGATTTAAGGATATCAAGACAGGAGATACATTGTGTGCTGAAAATGCGCCTATCGTTCTTGAGTCTATGGACTTCCCGGATCCGGTAATTGGTGTTGCGATTGAGCCTAAAACTCAGGCAGATTCAGATAAATTGGGTACTGCATTGGCTAAATTGGCTGAAGAAGATCCTACATTCCGCGTTCAAACGGATGAGGAAACTGGTCAAACAGTTATCTCAGGAATGGGTGAGCTTCACCTGGATATCATCATCGACCGTTTACGTCGTGAGTTCAAGGTGGAAGTGAATCAAGGTGCTCCTCAAGTATCTTACCGTGAGAATATCACGAGTTCAGTTGATCACAGAGAGGTTTATAAGAAACAATCAGGTGGACGTGGTAAGTTCGCGGACATCATTGTTAAAATTTCTCCGCAGGACAATCCGGAAAAGACAGGTCTTGAATTTATTAACTCAGTAAAAGGTGGTAACGTTCCGAAAGAATTTATCCCTTCTGTTGAAAAAGGATTCAGAGAAGCCATGTCTAACGGTGTTCTTGCAGGATTCCCTATCGAGGCGATGAAAGTAGAATTAATTGATGGTTCATTCCACGCAGTCGATTCAGATCAGCTTTCATTCGAATTAGCTGCGAAAATGGCGTTCAGATCTGCAGTTAAAAACTGTAGTCCGGTTCTTCTTGAGCCTATGATGAAATTGGAGGTTGTTACTCCGGAAGAATCAATGGGGGATGTGGTAGCCGATCTTAACCGTCGTCGTGGTATCATGAAAGGTATGGATGACAGAGCTGGTGCTAAGGTTGTTAAAGCTGATGTGCCACTTTCGGAAATGTTTGGTTATGTAACGCAATTGCGTACAATCACTTCAGGTAGAGCAAACTCAAGTATGGAGTTCTCTCACTATGCAGAAGCGCCTAAGAACGTTGCTGACGAAGTAATTGCAAAGATTAAAGGTGTAACAGCTTAATAGTTAAAGAAAATGAGTCAGAAAATTAGAATAAAACTGAAATCATACGATCACAATTTGGTTGATAAATCAGCTGAGAAGATCGTAAAAACAGTAAAGGCTACAGGTGCGGTTGTTAGTGGTCCAATTCCATTGCCAACTCACAAGAGAATTTATACTGTATTGAAGTCTCCACACGTAAACAAGAAAGCACGTGAGCAGTTCGAACTTTGTTCTTACAAGCGATTAATGGATATCTACAGCTCTTCTTCAAAGACTGTTGATGCATTGATGCGTTTGGAATTGCCAAGTGGTGTTGATGTAGAGATCAAAGTGTGATAAAGTAAATAAGTAATAACAATTAATAATTAAAGTATGCCAGGTATTATTGGTAGAAAGATCGGAATGACTAGCATCTACAGTGCTGAGGGCAAAGCTATGCCATGCACAGTTATAGAAGCTGGTCCTTGTGTAGTCACTCAAGTGAAAACACAAGACAGAGATGGTTACGACGCCGTTCAACTTGGTTTTGGTGATCGCAAAGAAAAGAATACACCAAACGCGTTGAAAGGTCACTTTAAGAAAGCCAACACTGAGCCTAAGGCGAAGTTGGTTGAATTCGATGGATTCGACGGACTGAACCTTGGAGACACAGTAAGTGTTGATATTTTCGAAGAAGGAGAGTTCGTTTTCGTCACAGGAACCTCTAAAGGTAAAGGTTTCCAGGGAGTTGTTAAACGTCACGGATTTGGTGGGGTAGGTCAAAGTACTCACGGTCAGCACAACAGATTACGTGCTCCGGGGTCAATTGGAGCTGCTTCTTATCCAGCTCGCGTATTCAAAGGAATGCGTATGGCCGGACAAACAGGTAACAAACAAGTGACAATTGAGAACTTGGAAGTTTTGAAAGTTCTTGCTGACAAGAATTTGATCGTTGTAAAAGGTTCTGTACCAGGACCTAAAGGTTCAACCATAACAATTGAGAAGTAATGGAAGTAAAAGTTATTAATGCGAAAGGTAACGCTACATCTAAATCTGTAAACTTGTCAGATTCAGTTTTCGGTATTGAACCAAACGATCATGCAATTTACTTGGATGTTAAGCAACATCTTGCAAACAGACGTCAAGGAACACATAAAGCGAAAGAAAGAAATGAAATCGCTGGTTCTACGCGCAAGATTAAAAAGCAAAAAGGAACAGGTGGTGCACGTGCCGGTAGTATAAAATCAGGAACACGTGTTGGTGGTGGACGTATTTTCGGACCACGTCCAAGAAACTACAGTTTCAAATTGAATGTAAAAGTGAAAAGATTGGCTCGTAAGTCAGCTTTCTCTTACAAAGCAAAGAGTGATGATTTGATCGTAATCGATGATTTGAATCTGAATGCAATCAAAACAAAGGATTTCGTTGCTTTGATCAAGGATTTGAAATTAGAAGGAACAAAAGTTCTTATGATCCTTGGAGAGAAAAATGACAATGTTTATTTGTCATCTCGTAACCTTAAGAAGGTTAAAGTCGTAACAGCTGATTCTGTGAATACATTTGATGTGTTACATGCAGGTAAAGTGGTTATGGCTCAGAGTTCAATTGAAACAATCGAAAAGATTTTAAACTAATTGAAAGATGAAGACAATTATCAAGAGACCAATTATCACAGAGAAGGCTACAGGACAAAGCGAAACAAGAAACCGTTTCTCTTTTGAAGTAGATCCTTCAGCTAATAAATTGGAAATTAAGAATGCTGTCGAGAACATGTACGGAGTTCAGATTACTGAAGTACGTACCATGAATTATGGCGGTGGTAAATCCTCTGTAAAATATACAAACAGAGGTATCGTTGAGCAACCTACAAAACGCTGGAAAAAAGCAGTTGTAACTGTTGCTGATGGAGAAACGATTGATTTGTTTAATAATTTTTAAGTAGAAAGAAATGGGTCTTAAAAAATTCAAGCCTACTACTCCAGGGCAAAGACACAAGATCATCAGCGACTATTCTGAGGTCACTACGTCTTCACCAGAGAAGAGCCTTGTAAAAGGTAAAAGCAAGTCTGGTGGACGTAACAATGATGGTCGTATGACGATGCGTTATATCGGTGGTGGACACAAACAAAAGTATCGTGTCATCGATTTCAAACGCGAAAAAGAAGGAGTTCCTGCTACTGTTAAGTCGATCGAATACGATCCGAACAGAACTGCACGTATTGCTCTTCTTTATTATGCAGATGGTGAGAAACGCTATATCCTTGCACCGGAAGGTCTTAAAGCAGGTGATACAGTTGTTTCAGGAAAAGATGCTGCTCCTAACGTTGGAAATGCGCTTTACTTAGCAGACATTCCACTTGGTACTGTGATTCACAATATCGAGTTGAAGCCAGGTAAAGGTGGTTCTATTGCTCGTGGAGCGGGTACTTATGCACAATTGAATGCACGTGATGGTAAATATGCTATCGTAAAGATGCCTTCAGGAGAGACACGTATGATTTTGACAACATGTATGGCAACAATCGGTGCAGTGTCTAACTCAGAGCATAACCTGGTTGTATCTGGTAAAGCAGGTCGTTCACGTTGGTTGGGTCGTCGTCCACGCGTTCGTGGTGTGGTAATGAACCCGGTTGATCACCCAATGGGTGGAGGTGAAGGACGTAATGCCGGAGGTCACCCACGTTCACGTAATGGTATGCCAGCTAAGGGATACAAAACGCGTGCGAAGAAGAAGTATTCAGATAAGTTTATCATCGAAAGAAGAAAAAAATAATTAGTGTATGAGTCGTTCGTTGAAAAAACCACCGTTTGTTCATTATAAATTAATGAAGCGAGTGGATGATGCACAAGCATCAGGAAGCAAGGCAGTTATCAAGACGTGGTCTCGCGCAAGTACGATCACGCCTGATTTTGTTGGTCTTACTTTCGCTGTACATAATGGTAATAAGTTCATACCTGTATTCGTAACTGAAAACATGGTAGGTCACAAACTAGGAGAATTTTCGCCTACTCGTAACTTCCGTGGACACGCAGGTAAAAAGGATAAGAAAAGATAATTAGCGAGTTATGGGAGCTAGAAAAAGATTAAGAGCAGAGAAAATTAAGGAGCAAAAGAACAACATGGCATTTGCTAAGTTGAACAACTCTCCTTACTCTCCACGTAAGATGAGACTGGTTGCAGATCTTGTTCGCGGTGTTGAAGTCAACAAAGCATTGAACATTTTGCAACATGATCCAAAGGTTGCTTCGACAAGTCTTGAGAAGCTTCTTCGTTCAGCAATTGCCAATTGGGAATTGAAAAACGAAGGTAAAAGTATCGAGGAAGAAACGCTTTATGTAAAAGAGATTCAGGTTACACCTGCTCCAATGTTAAAGCGTATTCAACCTGCACCTCAAGGTCGTGCACACAGAATCAGAAAAAGGTCAAACCATGTTACTATCGTTGTTGACGGTAAGGACGCAGAATAAAATTTAGATAAATGGGACAAAAAACGAATCCAATTGGAAATAGATTAGGTTTCATCAAAGGATGGGACTCTAATTGGTATGGAGGAAAGAACTACAGAGATAAAATCGTTGAAGACGATAAAATCCGTAGATATCTTGAAGCTCGTTTATCTAGAGCTAGTATTGCTAAGATCATTATCGAACGCACGCTGAAGTTGGTAACCGTTACAATCCACACAGCACGTCCGGGAGTGATCATTGGTAAAGGTGGTCAGGAGGTTGACAAATTGAAAGAAGAGCTTAAGAAGCTTACGAAGAAAGAGATTCAAATCAACATCTTCGAAGTAAAGCGTCCTGAGCTTGATGCACGTTTAGTTGCTGATGGAATTGCCCGTCAGTTGGAAGCGCGTATTTCTTTCAGAAGAGCAATTAAAATGGCTATCGCGAGTACAATGCGCATGGGAGCGGAAGGAATCAAAATTAAGATCTCCGGACGTTTGAATGGTGCAGAGATGGCTCGTTCAGAGATGTACAAGGATGGACGTACTCCGTTACATACGTTCAGAGCTGACATCGATTATGCACGTGCAGAAGCACACACGACTTACGGTCGTCTTGGAATCAAGGTGTGGATTTGTAAAGGCGAAGTTTACGGTAAGCGTGATCTTTCTCCAAATGTTGGTGCAGAGCAAGCTAAAGCGGGTGGTGGAACAAGAAAACCAGCAACTAAGAGAAGAGCTAAAAAGTAATGACTGCAGTGCAGTGTAATTAAAAATTGAATTAAAATGTTATCACCAAAAAGAACCAAGCACAGAAAGGCCTTTAAGGGAAGAAACAGAGGTATTGCTCACAGAGGTAGTACAGTTGATTTCGGATCATTTGGTCTAAAAACTTTGGAGCCGGGTTGGATTACTTCACGTCAGATCGAGGCAGCTCGTATCGCGGTAACACGTTACATGAAACGTGAAGGAAAGGTTTGGATCAGAATTTTCCCTGACAAACCTGTAACTGCAAAACCGGCAGAAGTACGTATGGGTAAAGGTAAAGGTGCACCAAGTCACTGGGTGGCTGTAGTGCGTCCTGGTCGTATCATGTTTGAAGCGGACGGCGTACCTTACGAAATCGCAAAGGAAGCAATGCGTTTAGCAGCACAAAAACTTCCTGTGAAATGTAAGTTCGTTACGCGTAACGATTATGTTGTACCAGGTAAATAATATTGGTTATGAAACAACAAGAAATCACTAAAATGTCGGTTGAAGACCTAAAGGATCAGATCGCTAACGGAACTGAAACTTTGGTTAAAATGCGTTTGGCGCACAAAGTATCTCCAATGGAAAATCCACTGCAGATCCGTTCGTTGCGTAGAAACATCGCACGTCTTAAAACCGAATTAACAAAACGTGAAGCACAGGCTTAAGACCTGTTTAACAAAGAAAGAAGCTTGAAATGGAAAAGCGTAATTTAAGAAAAGAACGAATCGGGATCGTAACTAGCGATAAGATGGATAAATCTATCGTTGTTGCAGTTGAGCGTAAAGTAAAACACCCGAAATACGGAAAGTTCGTAAAAATGACTTCCAAGTTCGTTGCGCATGATGAAAAGAACGATTGCAATATCGGTGATACTGTTCGCATCATGGAAACTCGACCTTTGTCGAAATCAAAGAACTGGAGATTAGTAGAGATTATCGAACGAGCTAAATAATTTTAGTAATGATACAGAGTGAATCAAGACTTAAGGTAGCAGATAACTCCGGTGCAAAAGAGGTATTAGTAATCCGTGTATTAGGAGGAACTAAGCGTCGTTATGCATCTGTGGGCGATAAAATCGTTGTTGCCGTTAAGAGTGCAATGCCGTCCGGAGCTGTCAAAAAAGGTGCAGTTGCCACAGCGGTAGTAGTAAGAACTAAAAAAGAAGTACGTCGTCCTGACGGTTCTTATATTCGTTTCGATGACAATGCTTGCGTTATTTTGAACGCGGCAGGAGAAATGAGAGGAACACGTATTTTCGGACCAGTTGCTCGTGAGCTTCGTGATGCGGATTTTATGAAAATCGTATCATTAGCTCCTGAGGTACTTTAAAATAATTGAAGTTATGCAACAGAAATTACACATTAAAGTAGGAGACACTGTTAAAGTAATTAGCGGTGAATCAAACGGTCAGGAAGGAAAAGTACTTTCGATCGACAGAAAGAAAATGCGCGCAACAGTTGAAGGTGTTAACATGATTAAAAAACACCAAAAACCAAGTGCAGCAGATCCTCAAGGTGGAATCATGGATATTGAAGGAACTATTCATGTATCGAACCTTATGGTTGTTCACAAAGGTCAGGCATCACGCATTGGCCGTAAAGCGGACAAAAATGGGAAAATAGTACGTTATTCTAAAAAATCAGGAGAGGAGATTAAGTAATGAGCTACACACCAAGACTTCAGGAAAAGTATAGTGCAGAAATTATTCCGGCACTTACTGAACAGTTCGGTTATAAATCTGTGATGCAGGTGCCGAAACTTCAAAAGATCGTTTTGAGCCAAGGTATTGGAGATGCAGTGGCTGATAAAAAACTGATTGACAATGCAGTTGCTGATTTGTCAAGAATCGCTGGTCAACAAGCAGTACCTACGATTTCAAAGAAAGACATCTCGAACTTTAAATTGCGTAAAGGAATGCCAATCGGAACGAAAGTAACGTTGCGTGGTGCAAGAATGTACGAATTTTTAGATCGTTTATTATCAGTTTCATTACCGCGTACAAGAGATTTTAGAGGTGTTAATGCAAAAGGATTTGATGGTCGTGGTAACTTCAATATGGGAGTTAAAGAACACATCATCTTCCCTGAGATTGACATTGACAAAGTAAATCGTATTCTTGGAATGGATATTACCTTTGTTACATCTGCAACAAATGATGAAGAAGGTAAAGCATTGTTAGATGCATTTGGTTTCCCATTCACAAAAAAATAACTAGAAGAAATGGCTAAAGAATCAATGAAAGCGCGTGAGCGCAAGAGAGAAAAGCTAGCAGCTCGTTATGAAGCGAAACGCGAGGAGTTAGTGAAGATCCTTAAATCAAAGGATGAATCTGACGAAATGCAGGAAGCAAAATGGGATGCTATGATGAAACTTCAAAAGTTGCCTGCGAATTCTGCTAAATGTCGTGTACACAACCGTTGCGGTCTTACAGGTCGTCCAAGAGGATACATGCGTCAGTTTGGAATTTCTAGGGTTACTTTCCGTGAAATGGCTTTGGATGGCCTGATCCCGGGAGTTAAAAAATCAAGTTGGTAATTAATAGTTAAGGAATTATGTATACAGATCCAATAGCAGATTACTTGACTCGAATTCGTAACGCAAGCGCTGCGAAAAAGAAAATCGTTGAAATTCCAGGTTCAAACATTAAACGTGCGATGACACAAATTTTGTTTGATCAGGGATATATTACAGATTTCAAATTCGAGGAGGACGATAAACAAGGCGTAATCAAAATCGCTTTGAAATATAATCAGTCAACAAAAGTTCCTGCGATCACTAAAATTGAGCGTATTTCTAAGCCAGGTTTACGTAAGTATTCCAATGCAGATGAAATGCCAAGAGTTATGAACGGTTTGGGTATTGCAATCGTTTCAACTTCTAAAGGAGTGATCACAGACAAGGAAGCAAGAAAAGAAAACGTAGGTGGAGAAGTTCTTTGCTACGTGTATTAAAAATTAAGTTTTAGAAAATGTCAAGGATAGGTAAATCCCCAGTAACAATCCCGAGTGGAGTAGAAGTGAAAGTTGACGGTAACGTGATTACTGTTAAAGGTCCTAAGGGAGAGCTTTCTCAAGAAGTAGATTCTTGTATTACGCTTTCTATAGAGGATGGTACAGTTACTTTCACCCGCGAATCAGACGCACCTGATCATAGAGCAAAACATGGTTTATACCGTGCATTGCTTAACAATATGGTTCAAGGCGTTTCGGAAGGGTTCAAAAAAGAGTTAGAGGTTATCGGTGTCGGTTACCGTGCGAATGCTACAGGTCAAACATTAGAGTTGGCTTTGGGTTATTCTCACCCGATCGTTATCGAATTCCCGAAAGAACTCAAGATATCTACAGTATCTGAAAAAGGTAAGGCACCAATGGTAACATTGGAGTCTCACGACAAGCAATTGCTTGGTCAGGCTGCTGCTAAGATTCGTTCCCTCCGTAAACCTGAACCTTACAAAGGAAAAGGAATTAGATTCTTAGGTGAAGAAATCAGAAGAAAGGCAGGTAAATCTGCCGGGAAGAAATAATCATTAGATATCAAATGTTATGGCATTTAGTAAAGTTGTAAGAAGACAAAAGATCAAAAGAAGAATCCGTAAAAATATTACGGGTACTACTTCTGTTCCGCGTTTATCTGTATTCAGAAGTAATAAGCAGATTTACGCACAAATTATTGATGATTCAACTGGTACAACACTAGTATCAGCATCATCATACAAGAAAGATCTATCTGGAAACAAAGTTGATCAAGCTGCTACTGTTGGTAAAGAGATCGCTGAAAAAGCAATCAAAGCCGGCATCGAGAAGGTTGTATTCGACAGAAACGGATATTTGTATCACGGTAGAGTTAAATCATTGGCTGACTCAGCAAGAGAAGGCGGACTTAAATTTTAAAAGATGGCAACAGTAGTAAACAGAGTAAAATCAGCAGATATTGAGCTTAAAGACAAGCTAGTTGCCGTTAACCGTGTTACGAAGGTAACTAAGGGTGGACGTACATTCAGTTTCTCTGCAATCGTTGTGGTTGGAGATGAGAACGGAATCGTAGGTCACGGACTTGGTAAAGCAAAAGAGGTTACAGAAGCGATTTCAAAAGCAATCGATGATGCGAAAAAGAATTTGATTCGCGTTCCGATTCTTCATGGTACTGTTCCTCATATTCAAAAAGGAAAATTTGGTGGAGCAAGAGTAATGTTACGTCCGGCATCAGAAGGTACAGGAGTTATCGCAGGTGGTGCGATGCGTGCTGTATTGGAAAGCGTTGGTGTACACAATGTCCTGGCGAAGTCTCAAGGGTCATCAAACCCTCACAACGTAGTAAAAGCTACAATTGATGCATTAGCTCAAATGCGTGATGCAGTTACAGTGGCGAAACAACGTGGGGTGACACTTGATAAAGTGTTTAACGGTTAATAGAATTCGAAATGGCAACAATTAAAATTAAGCAAGTAAGAAGCGCTATTAATCGTCCGGCTCGTCAAAAGGCTACGATTAAGGCATTGGGATTGAGAAAGTTGAATCAGGTTGTAGAACACGAAGCAACTCCTCAAATCATGGGTATGGTTAAAAAAGTTCAACACCTAGTTGAGGTTGTTGAGTAAACCCTTTAAAACGTAACAGAAATGAATTTACATAATTTAACTCCCGCGAAGGGCTCTACAAAAAATAGAAAGAGAATCGCTCGTGGTCAGGGATCTGGCCATGGTGGTACATCTACACGTGGACACAAAGGAGCAAAGTCTCGTTCAGGATATTCAAAGAAGATTGGTTTTGAAGGAGGTCAGATGCCACTTCAAAGACGTGTTCCTAAATTCGGTTTCAAGAATATTAACCGAGTTGAATACAAAGCAATCAATCTTGATATTATCCAAAATCTAATTGATCGTAAAAATGTAACTGAAATCACTCCTGAAGTATTGATGGAGAATGGTTTAGTTTCTAGAAACGAGTTAGTTAAGATTTTAGGTCGTGGAGAATTGAAAGCAAAGATTAACGTAACAGCACACAAGTTTTCAGCTACTGCTAAAGCAGCAATTGAAGGACAAGGTGGGAATTGTTCAGAAATCTAATTAACTTTGCCAACATTTTTTCAGAATGAAACGATTTATAAAAAATATAACTAACATCTGGAAAGTTGAGGAACTGCGTAAGCGTATATTGCTTACGCTTGGCCTTATTCTGGTTTATCGAATTGGAAATTTCATTATCCTTCCCGGAGTGAATTATACCGCATTGGTAGAAGCACAAAAGGCAGGTGACCAGAATATGCTAGAAACTCTTCTTTCTCTTTTCTCGGGAGGTGGATTTACAAATGCTTCAATCATGGCATTAGGTATTATGCCGTATATCTCAGCTTCAATCATTATGCAATTATTAGGTATGGCTGTTCCGGCTGTACAAAAAATGCAGAATGAAGGAGAAAGTGGAAGAAAGTTGATCAATAATTATACAAGAATCCTTACAATTATCATTTGTGCACTGCAAGCGCCAAGTTACTTGACTTTGTATGTGCAAAACAAGGGAGCACTTCCTGTAGATGCAACTACATTCTGGTGGACTCAATCGATTATTGTTATGGTAGCCGGATCTATGTTTGCGGTTTGGTTAGGTGAGAGAATCACAGATAAAGGAATAGGAAATGGTATTTCCCTATTGATTACTGTGGGAATCTTGTCTCGTCTGCCAGGAGCGTTTATGGCTGAATTTGGTTTCTCTGTTGAATCAGGAAACCTGATTAAGATTGTT
The DNA here is from genome assembly GCA_003247185.1 of Crocinitomicaceae bacterium. Classification (GTDB taxonomy): domain Bacteria; phylum Bacteroidota; class Bacteroidia; order Flavobacteriales_D; family Crocinitomicaceae; genus UBA4466. The sequence goes on along the minus strand of QKAV01000043.1, from coordinate 14,255 downwards.
CTGGAGATCGTTGTGTTTATGACGGTTGTACTTGGAACAGTACTTATTGTTCAGGGGGTTAGAAAAATTCCTCTGAATACAGCTAAGCGCGTTGCCGGAGCAAGAGCAGCTGAAGAACAAGGTGCCAGAAATTATTTACCGATCAAGGTAAATGCTTCCGGGGTAATGCCAATCATCTTTGCACAAGCAATCATGACTGTTCCTATCATGTTATTCAGCGGAGGCGGTGAAAGCGGATTCTTATCTAAAATCTTCGGTAATATTTATGGAGTAGGTTATAATGTAGCGTTAGCCGTGTTGATCATTGTCTTCACGTATTTCTACACTGCAATTATGATTAACCCACGTAAGATTGCGGATGATTTGAAAAGAAGTGGTGGTTTTATTCCAGGTGTTCGCCCGGGAGAAGAAACTGCACACTATATTGATTCATTAGTTTCTCGTATCACTTTCCCGGGATCATTGTTCCTGGCGATGATTGCAATTATTCCTGCCATTGCTAAGATGGCTGGAGTAAATGACGCTTTTGCCATGTTCTTCGGAGGTACTTCTCTCCTTATCATGGTCGGTGTTGTTTTGGATACACTTCAGCAAATTGAATCATATTTGTTGAACCGACACATGGATGGTTTGATGGAAGGAACCCGTATCAAAGGAAGAAGAACTCAAAACGAATTATCAGGTTTTTAATTTATGGCGAAGCAGTCTTCAATTGAACAGGATGGAGTGATCATCGAAGCATTGTCAAACGCAATGTTTAGAGTGGAACTAGAAAACGGGCATGTTATCACTGCTCACATTTCAGGAAAAATGAGAATGTACTACATTAAGATTCTTCCTGGAGATAAAGTGAAAGTTGAAATGAGCCCTTATGATTTAACAAAGGGTAGAATAACATTTAGATACAAGTGATCTAACAAAAAGAAAAAAGATGAAAGTAAGAGCATCAGTTAAAAAACGATCTGCTGATTGTAAGATCGTTAAACGTAAAGGGCGGGTTTATGTGATTAACAAAAAGAACCCGAAGTTTAAACAAAGACAAGGATAATCTTTAGAATATGGCACGTATTGCAGGTATTGATTTACCAAAAAATAAAAGAGGTGTAATCGGTTTGACATACATCTACGGAATCGGAAGAAGCACAGCACAGAAAATTCTTGCTGCAGCTGGTATTGATGAAAACATCAAAGTTCAGGATTGGAATGATGACCAACTTGCTGATATTCGTAATGCAATCAATGAAATTAAAGTTGAAGGAGCATTGCGTTCAGAAGTACAGTTGAACATTAAGCGATTGATGGATATCGGATGCCAACGTGGTATTCGACACAGAGCTGGTCTTCCATTACGCGGACAAAGAACGAAGAACAACTCTCGTACTCGTAAAGGTAAGAGAAAGACAGTTGCGAATAAGAAAAAGTAATTCGTAAGTAATAATTGAATTAATCAAAAGCTAAATAATGGCAAAGTCTAACGCAAAAAAGAAGAAGAATGTCAAAGTAGATGCTATTGGTGAAGCGCATATTCAAGCTACCTTCAACAATATCATTATTTCTTTGACAAACAACGCTGGTCAGGTAATTTCTTGGTCATCGGCTGGAAAGATGGGCTTCAGAGGTTCTAAAAAGAACACTCCTTATGCTGCACAGGTTGCGGCTGAGGATGCAGCAAATGAAGCTCGTGACTTCGGACTACGTAAAGTTAAAGTGTATGTGAAAGGACCAGGAGCTGGACGTGAGTCTGCTATCCGTTCACTTCACAACGCTGGAATTGAGGTAACTGAAATCGTTGATGTTACTCCGCTTCCGCACAACGGATGTCGTCCACCAAAACGAAGAAGAGTTTAATAAATAACAAAACGGATCTTTACCCGCTGGGCATCATCGAAGGAGTAAGCCTTAATTCATGATGTGATCCAAAAAAATAACAAATGGCAAGATATAGAGGACCAAAATCGCGCATCGCGCGTCGTTTTAGAGATCCAATTTTTGGACCGGATAAAGCGTTAGAAAGAAGAAGCTACGGACCAGGTCAACATGGACCAAATAAGCGTAGAGGTAAACAATCTGAATACGCGATTCAGTTGGGTGAAAAGCAAAAAGCAAAGTATACTTACGGTATCCTTGAGCGTCAATTTGCTAACATGTTCGACAAAGCATCACGTATGAAGGGAATTACGGGTGAGAACCTACTTCAATTGTGTGAAGCTCGTTTGGATAACACAGTGTTCCGTTTAGGGATTGCTCCTACGAGAAGAGCTGCGCGTCAGTTTGTATCTCACAAACACATTACAGTGAACGGAGAAGTAGTAAACATTCCTTCTTATTCTTTGAAAGTAGGTGATGTTATTGGAGTTCGTGAGAAATCAAAATCTCTTGAAGCAATCAATAACTCATTAGCTTCAAGTACTAAATCTTTTGACTGGTTAGAGTGGAATCCTTCTCAAATGGAAGGTAAAATGGTTGCTCTTCCTTCAAGAGAAATGATTCCTGAAAACATTAAGGAACAACTAATCGTCGAGCTTTACTCGAAATAATAATTAACAACATTGAACCCTGGCCAAAGGGTCTGATAGACTTTCTTCAATCTGTCAGACCGCGCAACCGGGGGACAATTAAAAAGAAGAAAACAAAATGGCAATTTTAGACTTTCAAAAACCGGACAAAGTGATTATGATCCAGTCCGATGAGCACCAGGGACAATTTGAATTCCGTCCATTGGAGCCAGGATATGGTATCACTGTAGGAAACGCATTGCGTCGTATCCTTCTTTCTTCACTTGAAGGTTTTGCGATCGCTTCGGTTAGAATCGAAGGTGTTGATCACGAATTCTCTACAATCAAAGGAGTAGTAGAAGATGTTACTGAAATCGTTTTGAACTTGAAACAAGTACGTTTCAAACAACAAATCGATGGAACAGATAGCGAGACTGTTGTAGTAACAGTATCAGGACAAGAGCAATTGACAGCTGGTGATATCGGTAGATTCACCTCAGCTTTCCAGGTATTGAATCCGGATCTTGTTATTTGTAACATGGAATCTTCTGTGAAGTTAGAGATCGAATTGAAGATCATCAAAGGTCGCGGATACTATCCGGCAGAGGAAAACAGAGATGAAAATGCTCCTTTCGGAACAATTGCAATCGACTCTATCTTTACTCCGATCAAGAACGTAAAGTATGCGATTGAAAACTATCGTGTTGAGCAAAAGACCGATTACGAAAAATTGATCTTCGACATTACAACAGATGGTTCAATTCATCCGAAAGATGCTTTGAAAGAAGCAGCGAAGATTCTTATTCATCACTTCATGTTGTTCTCTGATGAGCGTATCACACTTGATAGCGAAGTGAAAGCTGAAACAGAAGAATTTGATGAAACTTCATTGCACATGCGTCAGTTGCTTAAGACAAAACTAGTGGACATGGATCTTTCTGTTCGTGCACTGAACTGTCTTAAAGCTGCAGATGTAGAAACACTTGGTGATTTGGTTTCTTACAATAAGAATGATCTGTTGAAATTCAGAAACTTCGGTAAAAAATCATTAACGGAGTTGGAGGATCTTGTAGAGAACAAAGGTCTTTCTTTCGGAATGAATGTTTCTAAATACAAATTAGATAAAGACTAGTATCGCTGATAATTTAATAACAATGGCGTAATAGGTGGCTGGCTTTGGGCGATACACAATCCAGCTAACCGTTACTTACGAAATTTTACAAAATGAGACACGGTAAGAAAATTAACCACTTAGGTCGTAAAGCAGCGCACAGAAAAGCAATGCTTTCTAACATGGCTTGTTCTTTGATCGAGCACAAAAGAATCAATACAACGGTTGCTAAGGCAAAGGCGTTGAGAGTTTACATTGAACCACTTTTGACAAAGTCAAAAACAGATTCAACTCACTCACGTCGTATTGTATTCAGTGAATTGCAAAACAAGAATGCTGTAACTGAATTGTTCAGAGAAGTTGCGCCTAAGATTGCAGATCGTCCGGGAGGATATACACGTATCATTCGTACAGGATATCGTTTGGGAGATAATGCAGAAATGTGTATGATCGAGTTGGTTGACTTCAACGAACTATACACAAATGATAAGGCTAAGAAAACAACTCGTCGTTCACGTAGAGGTGGTGTTAAGACAGCTGCTCCTGAAGCAGCGGTTGAAGAGACTGTAACTGAGGAAACAACTGATGAAGTAGCTGGTGAAGAAACAGTAGCAGAAGCAGAAGTTGTTGAGGAGACAGTTGCTGAGGAAGCAGAGACTTCAAGTGAAGAGGAAGCTACTGAAGAGCCTAAAGCTGAGGATGACTCAGAAGAAAAAGAGAAGTAATTCTTATGATAAAATGAAAGGCGCTCAATTCGGGCGCCTTTTTTTTATGCCCTAACTAAATGGGTTTATCAAATTTGAATAGTAAATTTGTCCAAAATTTGAAATATGACTGAAAAGAAGCCTGCAGTACTTTTATTAGAAGACGGAACAGTATTTAAAGGAGTGGCAATAGGTAAAATTGGAACCACAACCGGAGAAATAGCTTTTAATACGGGAATGACAGGTTATCAGGAAGTATTTACCGATCCTTCTTATTATGGTCAGATATTAATTATGACTACTGCTCATATCGGGAACTATGGTGTGCACAGTGAAGAGGTTGAGTCGGAAGGAATGAAGATTGCCGGAATGGTAATTAAAAAATTCTCTGATGGTTATTCCAGACCTTCTGCAACAGGGGCTCTGCAAGATTATATGGAAGAGGATGACAAAGTAGGAATTGCTGACGTCGATACAAGAGCTTTGGTTCGTTATATCCGCAGTAAAGGTGCTATGAATGCCTTGATATCCTCGGAAGACAGATCAATCGATGATTTAAAGGCTGAATTAGCGAAAGTTCCCAGCATGGATGGTTTGGAGTTGTCTTCGAAAGTAGCAACGGAAGAAATGTATGATGTGGAGCCGGAAAATGCGGACTACAAAGTTGCTTTGATCGATTTTGGAGTTAAAAAGAACATTATCCGTTGTTTAGTGGAGAGAGGGTGTCATGTACGTGTTTATCCTTTGAATACAAAACTTGAAGAGATTCGTGCTTTCGATCCGGATGGATACATGCTTTCGAATGGACCTGGAGATCCCTCAGCGATGCCTGGTTCGATTGAACTGGTAAAAGAAATTCGCCAGACAGGTAAACCAATTTTTGGAATATGCCTCGGCCATCAAATTCTTGGTCTTAGTTTAGGCCTGAAAACGGAGAAAATGTTCAACGGTCACCGTGGAATAAATCACCCGGTAAAAAATCTGATCACCGGAAAAGGTGAGATTACATCACAAAACCATGGATTTGTGATCGCTAAGGAGAGTATTGAGAATAATCCTGAAGTTGAAGTGACACATGTTCATTTGAATGATGATACAATTGCAGGAATCGCATTAAAGAACAGACCCGTATTTTCGGTACAATACCACCCTGAGGCAAGTGCAGGACCTCATGATTCGCGCTACTTGTTCGATCAGTTTATTACGAATATGAAAAACAACAAATAATGAGTTACATAGCAAAAGTTATCGCAAGACAAATTTTGGATTCAAGAGGTAATCCAACAGTTGAAGTTGATGTAATCACCACAACAGGTATACTGGGTCGTGCGGCAGTTCCATCCGGAGCATCGACAGGTGTGCACGAAGCAGTAGAGTTGCGCGATGGAGACAAGTCAGTCTACATGGGAAAGGGTGTATTAAAGGCTGTAGGTAATGTAAACTCAATTATTAATGATGCATTAATAGGTTGGGACGTGTGCGATCAAAAAGGGATCGATTCCAAACTTCGCGAGTTGGATGGCACTGAAAACAAATCCAACCTGGGTGCAAATGCTATTCTGGGTACGTCTCTTGCGGTTGCAAAAGCTGCTGCTGAAGAATGTGGACTTAGTTTATTTCAATATATCGGAGGAGTTGGAGCGGTAACGATGCCGGTTCCAATGATGAATATTCTGAATGGAGGATCACATGCGGATAATAAAATAGATATCCAGGAATTTATGGTTATGCCTTTTGGGGCAGATTCATTTTCTCAGGGATTGCAATGGGGAACAGAGATTTTTCATCATTTGAAAAAAGTGTTGAAGGACAAGGGGATGTCTACTAACGTAGGAGATGAAGGAGGATTTGCTCCAAACTTAGGATCAAATGAAGAAGCGATTCAAGTTGTAATGGAAGCGATAAAAAATGCCGGTTTTGAACCTGGAAAAGATGTCTGGATTGCATTGGATGCTGCCTCATCTGAATTTTACGATGAAACGACCGGAGAATATGTTTTCGAATCGACAGGAGAAAGAATGTCGTCCGAACAGATGGTGGCATTTTGGAGCGATTGGTGTAGTAAATATCCTATCGTATCCATCGAAGACGGATTAGCAGAAGACGACTGGAAGGGATGGAAACTAATGACAGAAGCATTAGGTGATAAAGTACAGTTGGTTGGAGATGACCTTTTCGTAACAAATACAAAAAGATTGGCGCGCGGTATTAATGAAGGTATTGCGAATTCAATTCTGGTTAAAGTTAACCAGATTGGTAGTCTGACAGAAACAATTGAAGCCGTTCAATTGGCAACAAGAAATAGTTATACATCTGTTATGAGCCATAGATCGGGTGAAACGGAAGACAATACAATTGCTGACCTTGCTGTAGCGCTGAATTGTGGCCAGATTAAAACAGGTTCTGCTTCAAGATCTGATCGTATGGCGAAATACAATCAACTATTGAGAATTGAAGAAGAACTTGGAGTAAATGCTGTTTATCCGGGTAAATCGTTCAAGTTTATACAATAAGTTTTCGAGTTGTTTGTTTTTTAACAATTATGCATTAACTCGGTTTAGTTGGTGTAATTTCGCGCCATTACCTAAAAAGTTGACGCAACCTTCATAGGGGAGTTACGTCTACTTAACAAATGAATGTGATGCATATATTTAAATCGGCTAAGCTCGTTTTATTTTCTTTTTTTATAGCAAATTTTTCGTCTGCTCAGACAGTCGTTAACTATAATACTGGTGGTACTTATACATGGACAGTTCCGAACTGTGTTCAGTCTGTTGATGTAGTTGTAGCAGGAGCAGAAGGAGGGGGAGTGAATGGTGGAAACGGAGCTGTAGTTACGGCAACGATAAGTGTAACTCCCGGTCAGGTTTTGGAGATCAGTATCGGCGAGCAGGGTGGATGTCCGACAGCAGGATTTGGTGGAGGAGGTTCAGGTCAACCGTCGGGTATCGGTCTTTCGTCATGTGCCGGAGGAGGTTATTCCGCAATATCATTAGCACCTGGAGGTTTGATGAATGCAATTGCTGTTGCCGGCGGCGGTGGCGGTACCGGAGGAGGAGATCAGGTAGGAATGGGAGGAAATGGTGGCTGCCCGATAGGCGGCACCGGCGAAACAACATACGGTTACGGTGGTAATGGAGGAACTTCAACCGCGGGTGGTTCCGGTGGAACTCCATGGACAAGTGGAGGAGGAACCGGAGGTAGCGGATCTTTTGGACAAGGAGGAGCTGGAGGTGTAGATGTTGGATACGGAAATAATCCGGGCGGCGGCGGCGGTGGTGGATACTACGGCGGCGGTGGCGGCGGTTCCGATAATATCAGTTTAACTTCATTCGCCGGCGGTGGCGGTGGCGGTGGCGGATCAAGCCTCGTACCAACAGGTGGATCTTGTAGTTCAGGGACAAATACCGGAAATGGTTATGTTACGTTTACATTCAACGGAGGATTGTCAGCAAATGCTTCTAACTCCGGGCCATATTGTTCAGGTCAAAATATTCAGTTGTCTGCTTCCGGAGGATCTAATTACTCGTGGACCGGACCAAACGGATTTACATCAAATTCTCAAAACCCGGTAATACCGAATTCTACAACAGCTTATAATGGAACTTATACAGTAACGGTAACTGATCCGAACTGTCCGGGTATATTGAGTGCTACGACAGATGTAGTGGTTTATCAATCACCAATAGTTGATCCTATTTCAGATATTGTGGTTTGTAGGGGAGAAGTTGTAAACGTTCCTGCATTTACAGGAAATGATCCCAACTCTACGTATCATTGGTCAAATACGAATACGGCTATTGGATTGGGGCCACAAGGTAATGGTAATATTATCGCATTCTATGGTAATGCAACTTCAGCTGATCAAATAGGAACGATATCGGTTACGCCTACAAATGCGATTTGTACTGGTCCGGCAGAGACATTTACAGTAACTGTCTATAGAGATCCTTCTATAGTTGTGAGTTCAGATACAACAGTATGTGAAAACGGAACAGCGACGCTTGTGGCAGCAGGTTCAGGTGGCGGCGGTGGCCCGTACATGTACCACTGGGATTTCACTTCAAATACCGGGGCAACTCAACAGGTTAATCCGACAATTAATTCTTCGTACTCCGTATATGTGGAAAGTCCGAATGGATGTACATCTCCTACGGAAACGATTGATGTAAGTATGTATCCGCCGTTAGCAGGGAATATTTCACCTTTTGATACGATTTGTCCGGGGTATCCAACAGATGTTTGGGCAGATGTTTCAGGAGGAATTGGTGCACCATACAACTTTGTCTGGTCGTCAGGTGAAACACAGTCAGGGCCAAATACAATGCATCAGTTTAGTGTAAATCCTCCTGTAACTCAGGATTACACGGTAACAATTACGGATGGCTGTGAAACAACGCCATTGGTTATGACAACAAACGTGTATGTAGCGCCATTACCGGTTCCACAATATGAAGTACTGGATCCGGAGCAATGTGAACCGGCAGTGTTCCATATTGTGAATACAACTGACCCTGCATTGTCTCAATATAATTACTGGTTAGTTGACGGACATTACGAGTATGTCAATATGGATACGATCGTGACGCCGGAATTTTATGAAGGAACGTACGATATTCAAATGATTATTACATCTTATTTGGGATGTATTGACTCAACTACTTTTACAGCAGCCTTGAATGTTAAACCAAAGCCTGTTGCTAATTTCCAGCACTCACCGAATCCAGTAAAAATGTTTAATACACAGGTGATATTCACCAGTACTTCAACACTTGCAAATGAGTATGATTGGTACTTTGAATCAGCATATCCTTCAACAAGTAATGAAGAAACAGTTATCACACAATTCCCTGACGGGCAAACGGGAACCTATTATGTTTCGCTGATTGTGACATCTGAATTGGGATGTAAGGATACGATCGATTATGAACTCGTTGTATTGCCTGAAGTACTGATTTATGCTCCTAATGCCTTTACTCCTGACGGGGATGAATTTAATCAGGGCTGGCGCGTGTATATGGAAGGAATTGATATCTATGATTTTGAATTGCTTGTATTTGACAGATGGGGAGAAGTTGTGTGGGAAAGTCATGACATCGAAGTACCATGGGACGGAACGTTTGCAGGTGTCAAACTGCCGATCGGGACATACACATGGACTATTGAAACGAAGGATGTATTGAACGATGCGAAGTACACCTATAATGGACATGTTACTATAATCAAATAGTACAAAATAAATTTAAGCAGAGCCCTGACAATTGTCGGGGCTTTTTAATTAACTAGATTTGCAAAAAAGATAACGGATGAATTTGGATTTGTTTAGAACAGCAATTGTGGAAGGGATACCGTCGGAACTTCCTGAAAGAAAGGAATATGATACGTCTTTGAATCATGCTCCAAAAAGAAAGGACATTTTGACCATAGAAGAGAAGAAATTGGCTGTTCGAAATGCGCTGCGATATTTTCCTGTTAAATTTCATAAGGAATTGGCGAAGGAGTTTGCTGAAGAATTAGAAACATACGGAAGAATCTATATGTATCGCTTTCGTCCGGATTATACAATGCACGCCAGAAACATAGAGGATTATCCGGGAAAAAGCCAACAGGCGAAAGCGATTATGCTGATGATTCAGAATAATCTGGATTATGCGGTTGCACAACATCCACATGAGTTAATCACTTACGGAGGAAACGGAGCAGTTTTTCAGAATTGGATTCAATATCGTCTGACGATGAAGTATCTGTCGGAAATGACGGACGAACAAACACTGGTAATGTATTCCGGACATCCGATGGGGCTTTTCCCTTCGCACAAGGATGCGCCAAGAGTTGTTGTAACAAATGGTATGATGATTCCGAATTATTCCAAGCCGGATGATTGGGAAAAGTTCAATGCACTTGGCGTAACGCAGTATGGACAGATGACCGCAGGATCATACATGTATATTGGTCCGCAGGGGATTGTTCACGGAACAACGATCACTGTACTTAATGGCTTCAGAAAGATAAAGAAAGATCCGGCAGGTTCATTGTTTGTTACTTCCGGATTAGGGGGGATGAGTGGTGCTCAGCCGAAGGCAGGAACTATTGCAGGCTGCATTACGGTTTGTGCTGAAGTGAATCCCAAAATCACGAGGATTAGAAATGAACAGGGCTGGGTGAACGAAGTTATCTCAGATCTTGACCAATTGGTTGACAGAGTAAGAGTTGCACAGGAGAACAAGGAAGTGGTTTCAATCGCATATCTTGGAAATATTGTTGAGGTTTGGGAGAAATTCGATCAGGAATCTATACATATTGATCTGGGATCAGATCAAACTTCGTTACACAATCCGTGGGCGGGAGGTTATTATCCTGCAGGAATGTCGTTTGAAGCGTCGAATGAGATGATGGCGGTTGATCCTGAACAATTTAAGCTGAAAGTACAGGAATCGTTGCGCAGACATGCTGCTGCAATTAATAAACATACAGCTAAGGGCACTTATTTCTTCGATTATGGTAACGCATTTTTGTTGGAAGCATCCAGAGCAGGTGCAGATGTAATGGCTGAGAATGGAATAGATTTCAAATATCCGTCTTATGTACAGGACATCATGGGACCTATGTGTTTTGATTATGGCTTCGGTCCGTTCAGATGGGTATGCGCATCAAATGATTCTAAAGATCTTAAAGCAACCGATGATATAGCTTGTGAGGTTTTAGAAGAGATTATGAAGAACAGTCCTGCTGAAATCCAACAGCAAATGGCGGATAACATACAATGGATAAAAGGTGCTCAGGAGAACAAATTAGTGGTTGGTTCTCAGGCACGGATTCTATATGCTGATGCTGAAGGACGAATGAAGATTGCTAAAGCATTCAACGATGCCATACAAGCAGGTAAAATTGGTCCGGTTGTGTTGGGTAGAGACCATCACGACGTATCAGGAACAGATTCTCCATTCCGTGAAACATCCAATATTTATGATGGTTCCAGATTTACGGCTGACATGGCGATCCAAAATGTGATCGGCGATAGTTTTAGAGGAGCTACCTGGGTCTCTATTCATAATGGCGGTGGTGTTGGCTGGGGTGAAGTTATCAACGGAGGTTTCGGAATGTTGCTGGATGGATCTGAAGATTCGGAACGAAGATTAAAATCGATGTTGCATTGGGATGTCAATAATGGAATCGCAAGAAGAAGCTGGGCACGAAATGAAGGGGCGATGTTTGCGATAAAGAGAGCGATGGAAGTAGAACCGAAATTAAAGGTTACTGTACCCGAGCTGGTAACAGATGAAGTTTTGGAAAATGCGTTTAATGTAACGTCAGACCGCTAAGAGTTCATGCTTGTCGGTGTAATAAAGATAACCGGCCACATTATTGTAATTCATTTCTTCGAGCAGACTGCAGTAAGAACGAACCTGTTTTTCATGTTTGTTCTGATTCTGTTTTCCGGTTTTAAAATCGATTACGATTGTTGCATCTGTTTTTAAGACAACTCTGTCCGGTCTGGATTCTTCACCGGTATCTGTCAAAAGAGTTAGTTCGGAATAGTCTTGCTTGCGTTCGCTGATCAGGGTTTTAAACAAATCATTATCCATCATCTGCCTGGCATCTGAATACAGACGGTCCCTGTATGCCTCGGATATTTCTCCCAGGTCAATTTTTGATTTCAGGATAGAAGAAATATCATGTTCTTCAAAAGGAAGTGGTAGATTGGCGATCAACGTGTGAAATTGGATACCATACTGTCGTTCATTTTCCAGCAGGTCATTTTCCAGCAGTTCACTTTTATCCTGAAGCGCAATGTCGGGAAACCAGAGAAGGTCTTTTACGGAATGAGGGATGTAATTGTCCGTCTTTTTGCTGCCGGCATGTTTACTGCGGCTTACATTTTCTGTTCGGTAAGTAACTCTGTCCCCGTCAAGCTCTGCGCCATCCATTTCTTTTAATACCTGATGAAAACTCTGAGCGAAGGAATTGGAATGTCCATAGTTGAGCACAATTAATCGTTCTTCCGGTCTTGTCATTCCCACGTAGATTGAATTGACAACATCAATAAAGGTCTGATCGTTTTCTTCCTGGTAGATGGCCATGGCTTCCGGTAATACTTCTTTCGAACCAGGTTTTTTATAGATCAGTAGATCGTCATGCTCATAGATAAACTCCTTACTGGAATTCTCTTTGAATGTAGTGGTGGGTATAATTACCGCCGGAAACTCTAATCCTTTTGACTTGTGGAAGGTCATGATTTTCAGTGCGTCATCACTTTCCGGAACCTGAACGGCAAGTTTATTCTTGTTTGCCTGATAAAACTCAATAAACCCTGATAAATCGGGGCCATTTAACTGCTCGAATTCATATATGGTATCTGAAAGATGGTGTACATAAGAATTCTTTAATTCATCGATATGAGCCAGATTGATGAACTGCTGAACCAAATCATATAAGGACTCATAACTGAGGTTCAATGCAAATACATTTTCAAAATGGTCTTTCAGGAATTGGTCAAAATCAAATCGTTCACTTTTGTTTTTGGCTTCCGGATTATAATAGTCTGTATAGAGTGAAACACCATTATGAAGCTCCAGATAATCTGCCGCAAATTGCTTTTGCTGCGTTTCGCCGGCAGGATTTTGTCTCAATTTCAGATAACTGATCAGGAGTTTAACGCTGCGGTCTGAATCTATCAGCAGCGAGTCTGATGAAACAACTTTATATCCTGCTTTCGTCAGGTTAAGCGCCCATGAACTGCAGAGTTTATTCGTTGGACCCAAAATGCAGATGTCCGAGGGAGCAAATCCATTTTCCAGACAGTTGTCTATTACGCCGACTAATTCCAGTAGCGTTTCTTCCGGATTCAGTTCCACCGGATCAGAAATGATTTCAATGTAACCGGATAATTCCCTTCTGGGGTTTTGTTGGATTGCGTTGTAGAAATCTTTTCCTTTTTCAGATAGATGTGATCTGAGTTCAGAAAAAAAGGCATTGTTAAATTCAACGATCAGTGGACTGGATCGCCAGTTACTATCCAATTCATATTTCAATCCCATTGAGCGGAAAAATGAAGATTCCTGTTCGATTTTTGGATCATGATCCGGATTGTAAATTCCCGGAAGTTCAACAAATTGTTCGGCAAGTCCGTTTTTAAATCTGTAAATAGATTGTTTCGCGTCACCAACGATTAAATTCAGACTCCCATTCGCAAGTGAATTGTGAATCAATGGTATCAGATTTCGCCACTGCATAAACGAGGTGTCCTGAAACTCGTCCAGAAGAAAGTGCTGAAACTTATTTCCAAGTCTTTCATAGATGAATGGTGCATCTTCATTTTGAATCAGTTTTCCGATAAGCTCATTGAATTCGGATATTCGGACAATTCGTTCGTTTTTGCGCATTTCAATAAGTTCAATAGCGATGAACTTTAACAGCGCCATATTGAAATAGTTTTTCCGGAAGTCTTTTAGTGCGGCATACAAATGCAGATTCTGGGTCCAGTAATCCTGAACCTCAAATAATAAGACTGCGAGTTCATCAGGAAAGCCCTTCTTCTCAGGTTCAGTCAGATTTTTATGAATGCTGGGTGTAAAAATAACATCCGTAGGAAATCCGGATTGATTTGCGCGCGAAACAAGCGAGTTAATTGTAGTTTTTCCACCTGGGATTAGCTTGGAATCAATCTGGTCCAGAACAGGTAAAATGCGCTGAAATTTCTCAGATAACGTATCCCGTATGGAATTCATTGTTCGCGTAATGCCTTCAAAATGCTCAGATGAAAAGTCATTTTGCAATAGCATTTCCACGCCTTTTTTATTTCGCTCGTCATCAATGATCGAACTGAACTTAACGAGGTCTGACTTAATGTTCCACTTATTGCCCTCTTCTATTTTGGAGCGCGCGTATTTTACGATGAGTTTGTTGATCTCACTATACCTGCTATCTCCGAGTTTGGACATCAGT
>QKAV01000013.1 GCA_003247185.1 Crocinitomicaceae bacterium | reverse complement strand
GATCATACAATCAGATCAATCATAGAGAAACCAAAAACAAAAGACCATACAGCAGAAATTTTAGAAGCGTACAAGTAAGACGTAAATAGTTTACGTTCTTCTGTCGCAACTTTGTTTTGTTAATCGCACTGAGGTGCAAAAAAAATACGATATGTCAGGAAAAGAAATGAATGCAGAAAAATTGAAAGCGCTCCAGTTAACAATGGATAAACTGGACAAAACGTTCGGAAAAGGAACGGTAATGAAGTTAGGGGATAACCCGACTGTAGAAGTGGAAGTAATTCCTACCGGTTCATTGACACTTGATCTTGCACTTGGAGTGGGAGGTCTGCCAAAGGGAAGAATCGTAGAGATTTACGGTCCGGGAAGAATCGTAGAGATTTACGGTCCGGAATCATCAGGTAAAACAACACTTGCCATCCATGCCATTGCAGAAGTTCAGAAACAAGGTGGTATTGCTGCCATTGTGGATGCGGAGCACGCTTTCGACCAGTTCTATGCAAAGAAACTGGGAGTAGATATTGATAATTTATTGATCGCACAGCCGGATAACGGAGAGCAGGCCTTGGAGATTGCTGACAATTTGATCCGTTCGGGAGCTATTGACCTGTTGGTAGTGGATTCCGTAGCAGCGTTGACTCCAAAAGCTGAGATTGAAGGTGAGATGGGCGATTCCCAAATGGGATTGCAGGCACGTCTGATGTCAAAAGCATTGCGTAAGTTGACGGCTTCGATCAATAAAGCGAATTGTTGCTGCATCTTTATTAACCAATTGCGTGACAAGATCGGAGTAATGTTTGGTAACCCTGAGACGACTACAGGTGGTAACGCATTGAAATTCTATGCTTCGGTACGTTTGGATATTCGTAGAGCGAGCCAGATTAAAGACGGAGAAGATGTGATCGGTAACCGCGTGAAAGTGAAAGTGGTGAAGAATAAGGTGGCCCCTCCGTTTAGAAAGGCTGAGTTTGATATCATGTATGGTGAAGGAATCTCTAAGTCAGGTGAGATTTTGGACATGGCAGTTGATATGGGAATTATCAGTAAATCCGGTTCCTGGTTCTCTTACGGAGAAACGCGATTGGGTCAGGGAAGAGATGCTGTAAAAGCGATTATCAAGGATAATCCGGAATTAATGGAAGAACTTGAGCATCGCATCAAAGAAGCTCTTACCCCATCAGATGAGGTTGAGGTGATGGAGTAAGGCAAACTGCATATCGTAAAAAGGCGGTGTTCTTCGGAGTACCGCTTTTTTTATTTCATGCGAAATTGATATTGAACTGTACCGTAAACATTGATCCCGTCAGAAGGCAAGATACCCGGGCCGGGATATGCCGTTGCACGCCTCGTGAAATAACTTTGGTTAGTGGCATTGTTAATACCGAGCTCAATACTGAAAGCTTTGTTGATTTTGTATCGGGAGGAAATATCGACTACAAAATAAGAAGGAACCAATCCGATCACAGCATCACCCGATGGCTCTACTGAGTTTGTGGCATCTGAGAATTGAGCCGCATTGTAACTCCCCTGGATCTGTACACTCAGCTTTTCACTCCTGAACTTGATCCCGGATTTGAGTATAAACGGACTTACATATTCCACTTCTTTCCCTACATAACTGTTTTCTTTCGAATGAATATAATGTGCACTGATATATGCCACGTTTACAAACCAACTGAGTCCGTATTTGGAAGTATCGCTCTTGATTTTCAGGAAGTCGATCTCACTAAAAAATTCGATTCCCATATTTTGTGCATCGCCAATATTGGTTCGTTCTTTTTGCACGGTACCGGCCTTCGGAGCTAACCCGATCTTATCCCCGTAAAAAACATAGAAGGCGGCAATATCATAGATCAACCAGGACTTCACTAATCCACGGAATCCAAGTTCTCCGGTATAACCGTACTCGTCTTTTATTGTGCTATCAACGACAATATTGGGATTGGAAACCCGGATGTCAGAGAAGTTGATTGCGCGGTAATTTTGCGTGAAATTGGTGTAAAGTGTAGATCGTTTCCCCGTTTTGTAAGAGGCACCGGCACCAAATAAAGGAACGCTTCGTTTCACTTCATTGGAATCACGCAAGGTGTAGATTGCCAGTGTATCATAATTGACCGGATGGATGGCATATTGTTTATAGTAACCTGCGGACGCACTGTAAATATTCTCATAGCGTACACCAAAATTGATGGTTACTTTTTTCCCAAGGAACAGAATGTTTTCGGCAAAGGCGGCAAAATTCTGAGAAGGAAAGGAGAAGGATGAGTTTTCAAGATCATCAGGGTGTTGGTAGGTAAAATCGGGATCGGTTCCATCTGTTGCACGACCTTGATCTGCGGTTGTTTGGCCCTTGTAAAATCGACCTCCCACAAGATAGGCTCCCCGAATTTCCATTTTTTTAGTTGGGATGATATAACGATCCAAAAAACGTGCTTCAACTCCCCCGTTTTTAAAATCGCCGGCAATCATGTCGCGAGGTCCCCCCGGATCGGATTGAGTGATCTTTCCTAAAAATCCAAGTGTTTTTCGGGTTGATAACATGCCGAACGCACGAACATTGAATTTGGCATCTTTTCCGACATCCTGATCATAGTGCATGGCAAGTAAATTCCAGTTCACTTCAAACCAGTTGCGATCCCGCAGGCTTTGTCTGGGGTCTGTTTCAAACGCAAGGTCACTTAACCCTCCGGCTTGTTGAGCCAGGTAATTCATGTGCGTATATTCTACGCGTAAACGAATTTTTTCGGTTAGTTGCTGGCTGATCTGTGCGAAGGCCTGATGCTGAGTAAAATCACTGTTGGCACGATAGCCATTCCCTCGTTTGAATTGATGATAGACCTGGTAGGAAGTACGTCCCAATGTTCCTGAAACCCTGTTAAACGTTGCCATATAGCCATACATACCAACCGTATTTCGCGTTGTGAATTCAAAAGGTGAACTTAAACTTGGATCCCTGATAATAAAGTTCAATAGTCCGCCGAATTGTGTTCCGTACTGCAGCGAAGCCGAACCGCGGATAATCTCTATCGATTGCAATGCTTCAAAGGGGGGAGTGTAGTAACTTTCCGGATAGCCAAGGGCATCGGCGCTAATGTCATAACCATTTTGACGCGTATTAAAATTGGCTGTTCGATTCGGACTTAATCCCCGGCCACCAATACCAATCTGGATTCCCGCACCATCATTTTCCCAAATGTTAAGCCCGGGAATTTTAGCGAACATTTCACGTGCATTTCCGGATGACTTAGCACCATTTAGATTTTCCAACTGGATAACGGCATTTGTTCCTGTATAGATCTGCACATTTTTTACGGGAGGGAGAAATCCAACATCAAAATCAGCTAGACGTTTTCTGGTAACACGTGTTTCAGAAACTTCCTGGATGCTTGGATTCAATTTGATTTTCGCGCCACTTTGAAACAATTCTGACGTAACAGCGATTGTTTGATGTTCGTAACCAAAAATGGAGAAATCTAAACTATCACCAACAGTAGATCGAATGGAAAATGAACCGTCCAAATCACTTCTGGTGATCGCGGAATTGGCAAGGTTTCTGATGAGTACACCAGGAATTGTCAATGCATGTTCATCATACACTACACCGCGTACATGCTGAGCATATACGGAACACATGGTAATCAGAAATACTATGGATAAAACTACTCTCAAGGATGAAAAGGTTCGAGCCAGGTTCGATGGCAAAGATTATATTTTAAATGTGCTAATTCCTGTTCTTTGGAAACAAACAGCTGAGAAGGCCGACCGTTAAGACTTACATATATTTCCGCATATATTTCCGGGTTTTTAATATAAAAGACCGAGTCTCCGTAATGTTGTTTCCGATCTTTCCAGTAAGTATGGAGATAATCTGCATATTGAAGGATCATATCCGGTTGCGTGGCCATCTGGTCTTCCTGGGTTTGTGTCAGAAAATCGCTGTTGTTGATTTCAGATTCTCTTCCTGTTTCAGGGTCTCTTACATAAAAAGTTGCATGTCCTTCTTTGTGCATCAGCATTACGCGCCACGAGAACCGAAATCCTTCCTCATTCCAGAACAAATCGCCCGGATACAGAAGATACCTGAATGGAATCAGAAGTTGAGCACAGACAAAGAGGATCAAAAACGGCTTTATCCATCCGGATTTTTTCTGACCGATAGTTGTGAATCTTGTTATTCCGGCACCAAAGCGATTCAATATTCGTGCATGGGTATTTTCATCGAAAAAAATCAGGGTTGAGAAGATCATAACCCACGGAAATACACCTATCGGGAAGAGGTACCAGGTGACAACATGAAAAAACACAACGGCAAAATAGGCCAGAGGTCTGGTTTTGGACCACAAAAGAAAAAATACGATTGTAAGATCGTACACACATCCGGTCCATGAGAAGGCGTAAGCCAACCAGTTGTCATTCATAAATGATCCGACAACAGGGAGGTTGTGATGTGCCTGAAGCCATGTTTTCAGAGGTTGTGCTCTAAATAACCAATCTGAGTTGAGTTTTGCGACACCGGCAAAAAAATAGACCACTCCCAATTGAAATTTGATGATTCCACTGTGCCAGGCAAATACCTGATCGCGTTTAATCTCAGGTTTGAAATAACTATCTAGTGAAAATGCCCGGTTTGCCGGTACCAGGACCATTAAAAAAGCCATGAGGCTAACAAAATAATAGTGATTCAGGTAGTTTGATTTATCCAGTAATTCGACATAAGTAAAACAAAGGAAGAACAGGAAGGCAGCATAGCGATAGAGGAAGCCTAACAATATTCCGATTGCACTGATCAGCATTAGAAAGAATGGCAAATACATCCAGTTTCCGGGAAGAGGTCGTACCCATTCAAAACCAAGATATGGAAAGAAGTATTTCGGTTGCATGTATAGTGTTTCTACCCAACCGTTAAGCATGAAACGGGAAATGCCAAATAACATCAAAGCCCCGAAAATGATCCTGAAAGAGATCAACGGGGCAATAGATACCTGTTTAAAGGGATTCAGGTATGACTTTAATTGATCAATCACCATCGTTGTCCTGATACGTGATCAATACGCCGAACGCGGATGTCATATCGGTTTTAATGTTGATGATCTGTCCGGCGATTAAGTTGTATAACACATTCAGTTCAGCCGTGTTTGTTGCCA
Organism: Crocinitomicaceae bacterium; assembly: GCA_003247185.1. Taxonomy (GTDB): domain Bacteria; phylum Bacteroidota; class Bacteroidia; order Flavobacteriales_D; family Crocinitomicaceae; genus UBA4466. The sequence continues at coordinate 5,446 of QKAV01000013.1, read as the reverse complement.
TTTCTTCTTCAAGTGTGCCGGAAAAAGAATCTATTTTGGTAAAGATTTCGCTGTATTTTGAGTTGATCGTATTTGAAAGATCCGTTTTTTCAAGGTAAACGAGATAGTCATCAAAGCCCGCACCTGTAGCACTGTTTAAATAGGCATTACCGTTATACAGCTGATGCATCCGAATGATGCTTTCTTTGAGAATGTCCAATGAAATACCACTGTATCTGGTCTCGATGTATTCGGGCAATTGTATACCAAGACTTTGTTTACCTAACGGAATGCCGAGTTTTGCGTTTTTCGCCAATTCCATGTGACGATTGAATTCGTTGACCAGCAGAGAAAAAGCTGAAGTACTTTCTGTTCCGGTCGAAGCAACAAAGGTTGATCGGTAAGAAGTCCACTCCGTTTTGAGTTGACTGGATTCTGCCTTCAGTTTTTGAATGACATCTCCGACATAGGTCTGGTAGTTTGCATTTGACTGAAGATCATTCAATGCGGAACTGCGATAGAATAGAAAATCCAGAGAAGAAAGCCCGCACGCCACCTCATTTCCACTGGCACTCAGATCGTAGGACCCGGAGGAAATGTTATTGAGAATTAGTGCAGTGTCACTTGGAAAAGTTCCGATTTGAAGGGACAAATTATTAGTAGTCATCGGGCCGAAGTCGAACAACTGTACGGTTTGCCAGCTCATGTAAGCAGCAACCCAACTGGTGCGCATAGCATCCAGATGCGTTTGATCCTGATTGGCCTGAAATGCAGTGTAATTTGCCAGCAATTGATCCAAATCCGAATCAAAGTCTGCGATTGCAGGAATAATGATGTTATCTGCTACGTTAGTAAGAAGCGAACCCTTGTCAAAATCAGGAGTTGTATCATCTTTTTTCTTACAGGAAACAGCCAGTGCTATCACCGCTACAATCGGAAGAGTAAGGAAATATTGTTTCATTTGTGCCATATAGTCGCGCAATACAATGCCCGTAGTTTACGGGCACAAAGAAACACATCCACCACTTGTGAGACAATACCCAGAAAGTGGTATTTATATTTAATCTAAATAAGATTAACGTTTAACAAATTGCTCCTGATGTTGGAATGCACCGTTTGTGATTGTCAGGAAATAAGTGCCTTCAGCCAATTCAGAAACATCAAGTTTGTACTCCTGGTCTCCTGTCATCCACGGAGTATATTTTTCCCTGCTCACCACTTTTCCGTCAGTAGTCATTACACCAAGTTCAATTGTATCAAGTGAAGAGGCAAAGAACGATACTTTCAATTTTCGACCAACCGGATTTGGATAGAGTTTCAAATTGAATACGCCTTTACCATTAATTTCTGTCTCTTCCAGACCTGCCTGTGATTTGTCAATATAGACAGCAAAGATGCTTGTTGTAGATGCACTTTGTGTTCCGTCGTTCACAAAGAAGATGTTCTCGGCAGTACTTTCAATACCTCCGAAAATATATCCAACTAAAGTTCTCTGATTTGGTATCGCACTTAAATTGATCACTTCATTCGGATATAAGTAATTGTGCACGTGAATGAAATCAGAACCCGGTCCCATTAGTGCGGGCATCTCCAGATAGTCAAGTTTTGTTTCCGTCATTGTTCCGTTACCATCCCGACTGATTCTTGAAATGGTTTTGACAAAAGGAACATTCACGTCTTCCACCAATGTCCCCTGGCTATCCAGCGTAAACTGACTCAATCCGCCGAAGAAGAACGTATGCATTACATTTCCTACGGTATCATACACTGCCATTTTTGCACTTTGGTATTGAGAAAGTAATTGGTTAAAGGTATTGTTTACGGTGTAGTTCCCCGGTGTAATTTCCACTACATTGAGATAAGGCATATTGTTGTAATCAAATACTCCTGAAAAGACAGTGAAACCATACGACCCATCCGGGTAAATCTGATAGGCCATATTATAATCTCTTCGGTGAAGATTAACCGTATCATGTGTAGCGGCATAGTCGTAGAAGTTCAGATTGGTTCCGTCATCATCAATTTTGAATGTTCGGATTTCGTTGGAATATACCTGAACAAAACCAGGTCCGTTGTTTGGCCCCATAGGGTTATATCTTCCGTCAAACAGGTGTCCTCCAACCAGATAGAAGGTTGAGTCTAACAATCCCATCTGACCTCCTGTAATTTTAAAAACCGGATCGTTGATCACACGGAAATAACTGTCCAGTGCAGTTGCGTTGATTACCGCATTTGCCAGGCCATTAAGATCAACAGCAATCAATCCATCGTATGTAATGTGATCTCCCGCAGTTGTACTATATCCGTACCCACCTGTGATATAGAGTGTACTTCCCCGTTGAATAAAATTCTGGTTGGTAGACTGTAGCTGTTCAAAAAGCGGAGCGGACAGGGAACTCAGATCAGCTGACCACGTTTGATTTCCTACCGGATCTATGACATAAACAGAAGTATTGTTGTCCGCTTCCAGGAAGGATGCAAATGGTTGACGCTGATGCAGTCCGTCAATGCGACCTCCTAAAATGATCCATTTTTGATCGGAAGTTAAGCCCCAGGTATAAGATTGTACGGCAGGTGCATTATTGATGATCACAGGTTCAATATCAATTGTGAAATCCGTTTGTGCACTTAAGGAAAAGCTGAGAAGAGATAAAATGCCAAGAAGCATTTTGTTATACGCAGGAGGTAGTTTCATAGTAATTTTTTCTGCAAATTAACAATGTGCCAGTGGAATTACTGTGACCTCAGTAACACTTCTATCTAATTTAGAATGAGTCTAATGGTATATCCGGCATTTAATAACATGAGATCCGTTGCCATCACTGTCGCTGACCACTATGAGATCTGTAGTTGTCTGGTGCTTTTCAGATACCTGAATGGATTCGATTTTCAGTACGCCGTGTGTTTCAGGAAATTGATGAACAAAATTAATCTGCGAAGAAGGCAGTTCATTTTGAAGCGAAATCCGACCGATAAAACTCCCCAGAATTTTCTGATCATTACTTTCCTTTCGTTCAACCGATGAAGTGAAGTAGAGGAATGCCCCGTCAGGTGAAATAGTTGCTCCCGAAAAACCACTCTGAACACCATCAATGGATGGCAAATTGTATTTGTTGATTTCCGGTGTAGGGACATTAGAATTGTTTAACCAGCAATCAAAAAGCGCTTTTCGATCGAAAGTAAAAATGCAGTTAGAGCGTCGGTCCAGCAAATTGATCACATTTTTGTCAATGGTAATACCTTCGATGTTAATCTTGTTATCCGGGCTCCATTCGCGTAATTTTGTGTAGAATTGATGAAGATCAATCTGTAATACCATGTCCGTTTTCTGATCATACATGGCCATAATATCCCTGGATTCTTTCTTTGATCCCGAACCCAGGACGAATAGCGAGTCATTCCACAGAGCCATGCATTCGAAGTCAGGTTTATGTTTATTGGAGATCTTATCTTTTTCCTGGTCCTCAAATTCTGTCAACGGTGTTTTCTTAACCATGTTGAATTGCTCATTGAGTGTGTACAGATAAGACGATTTATCTCCGATAACGAGGTAGTTTTTACCTTCTTTCAAAATTCCAGATGCGTCAGGAATATGCTTCAGTCGCTTCCGTTTACTTATATGAATAGGTTCTTGTTCCGGTTCACAAGAAACCTGAAAAAAAGCGACGAGCAGAAACAGATAAGCGAAAATTCCGATCCCTTTCATGATAAAGATGAAATTAACGAAAAGTGTGGGAACAAAAGAATTTTGCTCTCCCTAAGTGTCAATTTCAGAAAGAATTACGCAAAAAACGGTTTAGAAATTAGTTTACAACGAAATATTTAACGAATTTACATCCACAAAACATGCTGCATGAAAACTATTACTTTGATCACATCTGCTTCGGCGATGTTATTTTCCTATGCGTTGATCGCGCAAACATCAAAAAACGAAAGTACCTATCCGAATGATGAGATAGCTTTTTATATGAAGGACGGCGTCAAGATGAGCGCCCGTGATCATACGCCTTTGGTCTTTTGTAACATGAAGGATAAAGTAAACGGATCTACTATCGAAGAAAAGGCAATCGATTGGGTTGTGCAACATCAAAGTGCACTGAAGGTGGATGCTCTTTCCGATCTTGTTGTTTATGCGAAGAGAACCGGATTGGCAGGATCAAATGTTCGGTTAAGACAGTACTTTCAGGGAATTCCTGTTTTTCAATCTGAGATCGTGGTTCATATTTCTCCCGACAATGAGGTGACTTATGTAACGAATAATTACGATCCTTCAATTGGAGTGATCAATGTAGTTCCTACTTTGAATTCGGAGCAGGCAGTTAACCTTGCCAAACAACATATTCAGGCAGGAGGTAATATCAATTTTGAATCGAGCGAATTGAATGTTTATTCAAAAGAGACCACAACGCAGCTCATCTATAAGATCATTTTAGAGCCGGAAGCTCCGCTGGGAAGCTGGGAAATATTAGTGGATGCCCACTCAGGGGATATCATCCGATCTGCAAATAAAGCGTGCAATAATACGGCGCACAATCATGCTGCAATGTTAGTGCCTCCTCCTGTAAACGGAACAGGAAATGTTTTCAATCCGGATCCGCTTTCTGTCGCTCAGGTATCATACGGAGCACCTTACACAGATGGTAGTGATGCTACCAATGTACAGTTAGATGCTACGATGTCTACCGTGACTTTGCTGGATATTAATTTTAATGGTACGGATTATGAACTGAAAGGACCGTATGCGGAAATCGTGGACTTTGAAAGCCCATATAAAGGCCTTTTCTCGCAGGCTTCCAGTTCATTCAACTTTAATAGAAATGATGATGCATTCGAAGCAGTAAACTGTTACTATCACATTGACAACAGTATGCGCTACATCAATTTAACCTTAGGGATTGCATTGATGCCTTTTCAGTATTCAACCGGTGTGCGCGTTGACCCAAGCGGTTTGAGCGGACAGGATAATTCACATTATTTAGGAGGATCAGGGAAGCTTGCTTTTGGAGAAGGAGGTGTAGATGATGCAGAAGACGCAGATGTTGTGTTGCACGAGTTAGGACATGGATTACATGATTGGTTAACGAGCGGAAACTTATCGCAGGTAGATGGTTTAAGCGAAGGTTGCGGGGATTACTGGGCGGTATCATATTCGAAGAGCCTCAATCAATGGACACCTGCGGATCCACAGTACCAATGGGTATTTAGCTGGGACGGTCATAACACTTTCTGGAACGGACGAATTACAAATTACACGGCGAGCTATCCGGGAGGACTGGTAGGATCGATCCATACGGATGGTCAGATTTGGGCCAGCGCTTTGCACCGGATTTATGAGATCGTTGGAAGAGAATACGTGGATAAAGCATTCCTTGAAGGTTTAGCGATGACAGGTGGTAGTACCAGCCAGCAAGATGCTGCAATTGCGGTCAGACAGGCAGCAATAGACATGAACTATCCTTGTGCAGTA
>QKAV01000017.1 GCA_003247185.1 Crocinitomicaceae bacterium | reverse complement strand
GTTCTTACCTGGGTATTGAGCAGATTGTTCAGACAGGTCAATCCCGGACTGAATCAGATAACAGCATGGTTCAGATTGGTCAATGTGATTTTGTTCGGGGTGGCTTTATATCATTTGTTTGATGTTCTGTATTTAATCGGACCAGAAGAACAATTTGCAGGAACAATTCAACAAGAGCTTCCTTTTTTTATTGACCGTTCGCTGCATTCATTCAATACTACATGGTTGATCGGACTTGTCTTCTTTGGTGTTCATTTAATCCTGTTAAGCAGGCTTATTTGTAAGTCCGGACAGATTCACAAATCCACTTCATCTCTGCTTTTCATTGCAGGAATCGGATATGTTTTGGATAGTCTGCTGCAGTTTTTTTACGAAGACTATGGGTCGATCAGTGAAATATCCGCTCTTGTGGTTGTCTTACCGGGATTGATCGGAGAGCTCGCATTAACAGGATGGCTCCTTTTTAAAGGAGGAAAGTAACCAGTAACATTTAATCTATAATATATGAGAACAATCAAAAAGGCTGCGCTACTGGCTGTAGTGGCAGTAACAATGGCATCATGTGCCGGAATTTATCGCAATCTTGATTTGGACTGTGAAGGAGACAGAAACGGAAGCAAAAACAAAGGGATTCACTTTGATATTGATGCTTCCTGCGATCAGGATTAATTAGAAACAGGAAACAAGCAGCAATGCTTGTTTCTTTTATAAGCCTAGTGAGATGAAACAGATTATTTTATGCCTGATTTTACTTCTTTTTTATTCATTCAGAATTCTGGCACAGGGAGAAATAAACAAGATAGATAGTTTGCTCCGCAGTACTTATCCGGAAACAGGTCCGGGAGGTGTTTTTTTGATTAGTAAGGGAAATCAGATTCTTTATAAACAGGCATTTGGAGAAGCCAATATTGAGCTCAATGTTCCTATGCATACGGAAAGTGTTTTTCAGGTCGGATCAATTACCAAGCAGTTTACTGCAGTAGCAATTATGATGCTGGTTGAAGAGGGTAAAATAGACCTCCATGCGAGTATCAGAAAGTACATATCCGGAATTCCCCATTGTTGGAACGCAATAACAGTTCACCATCTATTGACTCATACTTCCGGACTCAGGGATTTTACAAAAGTCAAGGGACTGGGACAGATTTCAAGGGATGAGCTGACTGTTCGGGAACTGATCGGTTTTTTCAAAAAGGAAAGACCGGAATTTAAACCGGGAGAACAATATCAGTATTGTAACGCCGGCTATATTTTGCTTGGTCATATTATCGAAGTGGTTAGTGGTGAAATTTATGAAGACTTTATTGAAGAACGGATTTTCAAAATAATCGTAATGAAACAGTCCTATTATTGGCATCCTGAGGAAATCATTCCTAATCGTGCTTATGGTTATCTGTGTCGGGAACAATGTGGCAATAAACCATATATTGATCCGTCCATTCCCTATGCATCAGGATCTCTGATGTCGACGGCAGGAGATTTACACCTTTGGAACCAGGCGATAAACAACAAGGTCTTGTTGAATGACGGGAACACGAAGCTGTTATTTAAAGAAAACTACCTCAACAACGGTGTGTTATTTGACTATGGTTACGGATGGCATTTGATCCGGATCAATAATGCAATGACCTACCAGCATGGCGGAGATATTTTTGGTTTTAAATCAATGGGAATTTATATCCCGTCACAAGATCTATACATTATCGGCTTAACCAATTGCAACTGCAATTCCCCTACGCAGATTGTTAGAGAGATGAGTGAAATAATGATAAAAAGAGAACTCTGAGGTAAGTTGCCACAGCCCCAATAAAGAGAATAGCTGGCGCGAGCGCCAAATTGTGTGTTGATAATCAATTGACTGTAATTTTTTTCATGTTTTTCTAACCTTTCGGTGATGTCATGAGTCAATTGCATGAATTCAATAATGTGGCGCTACAAACAGTACCAACCAATTTAATTAAGAATTATGAAAATCATTAAAAGAACATTAGTCATTACAGGAATAGTAACGCTTAGCATGAACGTATTTAACGTTTCTGCGCAACAAACAGAAACAGCATCGTTACAACCGAATTATAATACACGAAATTTATACATGCGCGTTTCGTATGGTATCGGAGGCGGTGACTGGGCTACAAGAGGTATGGGAATAGGATTATTTGCAAAAGTTCGTCCCGGTTTATACGCCGGTCTTTCGGGATATTACTTCGGAGATGCGGGGGGAAGAGCAGCTATTCAACAAATTATCCCTGTTGCGGGAGAAATTCAATATGAACTGGAAACAACTGAAAAAGGAAACGGAGCAATCCTGCTAGGAACATCTGTTGGTTACAACTTTGTATTGAACCGAGAATATTATAACAATCGCTATTCTACCACAGGTCTGATTCAGAATGGCTTGTATTTCAATCCATCCATTGGCTACCGTTTAAATTTCAGCCGGAACGCAGGTGTTATTTTTGATTTGGGTTATCAATTGGTACAAGGTAAAGGAGTCGATGTGGATTCGGAAGCATTTCTTCAAAACCATTTGCAGCACAACATCTTATTGAAAGGAAGCCTCTTTTTCTGACACATCCAACAAAGAAAATTTCTACCGATGTACATGAATCGCAACATTTTACAGGGTCTATTTTTAGTCCTTTTAGCCACGACTGGATTTTGCCAGAAGGAGGGAAGAGATGTGGTTCTTCTCCATGA
>QKAV01000180.1 GCA_003247185.1 Crocinitomicaceae bacterium | reverse complement strand
TGAATTTGTTTCATTGTACTCCAAATCAAAAAACTTCAGATTAAAATCCCGTACTTTTCCACTTTGTTTGTCTTCTTCATAAACAGTGTAGAACCCGACATTTTCGATCGCCTCGACACCCTGAAAGTCGAGCTTTTTAATTCCTTCTATTTGAGCTTGCTGAGCGAAGTTTATTCCCGTAATCAGCGACATCGTTGATAGCAGTAAAATTTTTGTTTTGTTCATTTTGGTATAAGGTTATTGTTTTTTAGAGGGGAGAAAATACTAATAATTCAAAGAGTAGAGTCGTTAGGAAGAGCGAAGATGTTGTATATGGTTGATTGTACTTTATGCGAATGCATCTAAAAATGCGTATAATATTGTTTCGATGCAGACAAAGGATATATGGAAAACAGACAGGAGTAAGTGTATCTTTTAAGCGATCCCGGGCATTCAATTTCTACTTTCCTCTTAAGTCTTATTCTTTTAGTGGATGATGATAGATTTGTACATTTTTTGCCCTAATTCTTTATGTATAAAAAAGAGTGTTTTGTTTATACATACTGAAAATGTGTATAGAAAAATCAATTTTCTTTACATATAAAGTTGTATCTCGCCCTAATGCATACAAAAAATAATGGCGATTTATAACCTGTCGCGTTTTGCCGCAATTCTTGATTAAACTATATGCTAATACATATAAAATGGAGTAAATGTTGCAAAATCGTTGCAAAAGCATATAAAATGCAATATAATTGCAACATTATATCTAAAAGCATATAATGAGAGCAATAGCAGAGTTCGTGAAAGAACGCCGAAAGGAAGCCGGGTTAACGCAGGAGGAGTTTGCGGAACGTGCAGGTGTGGCTTTGACTGTAGTTCGAAAAATAGAACAGGGAAAAACCAATCTGAATATGGATAAGGTGAACCTTGTATTACGAATGTTCGGACACGAATTGGCGGCCGTAAGCAGTAAGGAATTAAAAGATGCTGAATCATGAGACAGGCAGAAATCTATTACAATAATATCCTTGCAGGCATTCTTACGGAAACAGAAGAGGGAGATTACACCTTTCTTTACGATTCGAATTATGTGAAGGAACATCCGGATGACTTCATTACGTTTTCCATGCCGGTGTCCCCCAGACCATACAGAGAGAAACGCCTGTTCCCATTTTTTGAAGGGCTTATCCCTGAAGGTTGGTTGCTTGATATTGCTTCAAAGAGCTGGAAGATCAATCGCAATGATCGCATGGGACTGTTGCTAGCATGTTGTGCAAATTGCGTCGGAGCAGTGAGTGTTAAACCAATAGCAGAGAACAATGATGTATAAGTGTTTATACTGCTACCAACCAGTTGATAGTGTAAGAGAGTTCCACGAGAAGTGCTGTAAAAAGTTCTTTGGATCTGCGGAGCCGCCTGTATTGACTTATACTGTAAATGAAATGGCAGAACTTGCGAAACAGGTAGTGGAACGAAGTGTTGCTGTTCCCGGTGTTCAGCCAAAGCTTTCTATGTCGATGATCAAAGAAAGATCCGGATCACCTGAAAACAGGTTGACTGTTGTTGGTGCATTGGGAGGAAATTACATCTTCAAACCACCTTCAGAGTTCTTTCCGGAAATGCCCGAGAATGAACATGTCACAATGCGGATCGCTGAGGCTTATGGAATCAATGTGGTGGAATCAAGTCTCATTCGGTTAAAGTCCGGAGAACTTTCGTATATCACAAAACGTATTGACCGGACATCCAAAGGAGAGAAGATCCATATGATCGATATGTTCCAGATCACTGAAGCCTTCGATAAGTATAAAAGTTCCATGGAAAAAGTAGGGAAGGCAATCGCGGAACACTCTGCAAACACGGTGTTGGATCTCTTGTATTTGTTTGAGTTAACATTGTTCAGTTTTCTGACAGGCAACAACGATATGCACCTTAAGAACTTCTCCATGATCAAGACTGCTTCAGGATGGGTGCTGGCACCTGCCTATGATCTGTTAAATGTTCGGATTGCCAATCCGGACGATAAGGAAGAGCTCGCGCTTACACTCGGAGGAAAGAAAAAGAAACTCACTCGGGCATATTTTGAGCGCTATGGGGAAGGTTTAGGATTGACAGAGAAGCAAGTGCAGGGAGTTTTCAAGCGCTTTGAAAAGAATAGACTGAAAGCTACGAAGTGGATCGAACAATCATTTTTATCATCAGAGATGAAGGAGGCTTATCTGGAAGTGTTGGAGGAACGATATGCCACTATCAATAGATAGAAGAATGCATATCCAATTCATCTAACCCCATATAAGTGCAGAATTCTGATATTGAGATCCCCCGATGATTTTCTTTCCCCTGATGCTTTTTAATGCGCTCGAACCAGAGAAAGCACTGCTTTTGAAGACGACGGCCTGACCGGTGAGGTCAGAAAGCCGGAGGTAGGCCCGTAGGGTCCCTGCTTTAGAGCATAAAATAAAAAAGCCAACCTCAAACGAGATTGGCTTAATCTGGCGCTCCTTCCTGGGCTCGAACCAGGGACCCTCTGATTAACAGTCAGATGCTCTAACCAGCTGAGCTAAAGAAGCATTTGCTTTACTCTAACCATCCCGATAACTATCGGGAGTGCTAAAGAAGCGGGACAGCTTTGTTTAAAAGCGAATGCAAATATAATTAAAGTATTTAAAATGCAAAACGCGGAATCAAAAAAAATGGGATGAATCAGGACGTCACAATGAGCGCGTCATTAAACCCTTTGGATTTCAATGTGTTCAATGCTTCCTCCGCCTCATCTTTTGAATTGAAACTCCCCGCATAATACACATATTTGTACGCACTGCTCGTGTTCAGTTCCTTGCGTTCCACACTCAAACCGGTTTTTTTGAAGTAATAATCATCGGTGGAAATAGCACTTTTTGAAGAAGCGATCTGTATTTTAAACTGATTGGCGCCTGCTTCTGTCTTTGTATCAGTCGTTGTTGTATTCGTGCTTGCAGTCAAAACAGGTGCAGTGTTGTCCGTCTTCCGGAATGCGATGGTCGGATTTTGCGACTCAATTGTTGTTCGGAATGCCCTGAAGATCGCAGAAGCAATGATTTCCTGTCCGTAAGTACTGTTGAGGTAGGCAGCTTCCGAAGAATTTGTGATGAAACCACACTCCACCAACACACTGGTCATATTCGTGTATTTCAATACCTGGAGCGAATGCTGAAGATCCCGCTCATCCTTAACACCTCTTGATTTTCTGCCGGCGCGGGAAGTAAATTCAGTCTCTATATTGGTCGCAAATTGCGCGGACTTCGACAAACTAAGCGAGTGCACATGCGTTTCCGTTCCGTGAACATTCGCATTGTGATTTCCATTGCAATGGATAGAAATGAAATAATCCGCCCTGCTGCTGTTCGCCAGATCAACGCGCTCGTCCAAAGTTGGGTAAGTATCGCCCGTACGCGTATAGATTACCTTTACATTCTGCAGGTATTTTTCAATATATCCCCCCAGGTAATTGGCCACTTTAAGGTTGATCTCCTTCTCTGTGGCATGATCGGCATGAGAACCACAGTGTCCCGGATCGTTCCCGCCATGTCCCGGGTCAATCACCACCGTAATTTGCGCATATAATGCCGTTTGAAAAAGAAGAAAAGCCAAAAAGGCATAGATCGTTTTCATTGCTTGTTGTTGTTATTTGTTACTTTGTAACGGAATCATTGATCATAAGGTTACGAAGTGAGTAAAAATGTTTTTGACTTGAAACGGGTTCTGCTGGTTGAGGCAGGAGGCTCTCACGATGAATGCCTGTATACGCAGATCCATGCGCTCCGGGAAGCCGGGGTGGAATACAAGTTGGCAGTCGACGATAAAGTAGCGGCACGTCTGGATGGATTTCAAAACGAATGTGTCATTGTCCGGAGGAATGGTGACGACAACAAAGCGATTGTCAGGGAAATCCGGAAACTGATCCGCGACTATCAACCCGATACCGTTATCTTCAATACGGCGCAGGGGCGATTCGTTCGTGACCTTGCCTTGCAACATCTCTTTCACAAAGTGCGCTTTGTAGGTTTGATTCACACCACGCGAAAATTCAAAGGAAGCTTTACGCAAAAGCTGATCAACCTGAAATGTAAGGAGTACCTGTTTCTGGCAGATTTCCTGTTGAAGGATGTCGGTCAGCGCCCCGGAAAGCACCTGGATTTCTTTTATACATTAGATTTTCCCGGAAAAAAAGAGGAAAAAGAACCCTTTCCGCAAAAGCGAATTGCAATCATCGGCGGGGTGGAGCATCGGCGAAAAGACCTGGATGGTTTTGTGGAAATGATCGGACAAAAAGGCCTGGAAGCCTACCGCGTTGTATTTCTTGGAAAAAGTGATGATTCCAAAGAAGAGGTGCAATTGTTTATCCGGAAACTAAAGGAAAAAGGCCTGGAAGACCGCGTTCACATCTTTCACGATTTTGTATCACATGATCAGTTTGCAGCGGAATTAGCCAAAGCAGATTTTATCTTACCCCTGATTCATCCGGAAACACCGAGTGCGGATCAGTATTTTACCAATCAGATTCCGGGAGCGATGAACGTTTCATTGTCCTGGAAAATCCCGATGCTGTTGCACGAAGCGTATGAGCGCATCACAGAACTTCAGGAAGCATCATTTTATTACAAACCCGGGAATTTTGCAGAAGCAATTGCGGCAATCGATGAGCAGACCTATTCCGGAAAAGTAAACGGAATGAAGGTGTATTTGCCCTATCAGACCGCTGTAAACAAAGCGCGTTTTATGCATTTTCTTCGTCGTGAAAATACTGATAAACAGTCTTAGCCTTCGCTGTTCCAACGCATGAGCTTAACTCTTCCATCGATGCATTCTTCACGCCATTCACAGATTTAAAGGTCTTGATCAATTCTTCAAATGTTTTTTCTCCGATTCCTTTGATCTGAGTGATTTCCGAGATCAGGGCATTTTTACTGCGTTTGTTTCTGTGATGTGTGATACCAAAACGATGGGCCTCGTTGCGCATGTGCTGGATCACTTTTAAACTTTCAGATCGTTTGTCGATGTATATCGGAAGATTGTCTCCGGGATAGAAAATCTCTTCCAGTTTTTTGGCAATCCCCACTATCGCCACCTTTCCTCTTAATTCCAGCTTATCCAAGGCTTTGAGTGCTGAGCTCAACTGCCCCTTTCCTCCGTCAACGACTATCAATTGCGGCAGACTTTGCTTCTCATCCATGAGTCGTTTGTAGCGACGGTAAACCACCTCTTCCATGGAGGCGAAATCATCCGGGCCTTCAACCGTTTTAATATTGAAATGGCGGTAATCTTTTTTGCTCGGTTTCCCGTCCTTAAACACTACGCAAGCCGCCACAGCATTTGTTCCGTGGAAGTTGGAATTATCAAAACACTCAATGTGATGCGGCAATTCTTCCAGTCGGAAATCTTTTCGGATTTGTTCCAGGATGCGCTCCGTGTGTTTTTCCGGATTGACGATCTTCTCCTTTTTCAATTTCTCCAGGCGATAATACTTCGTGTTGCGGATGGAAAGTTCAATCAGGGATTTTTTATCACCTCTTTGCGGCACAAAAAACTGAATTCCGTCCAGCTCCAGCGAAACAGGTTCGGAGATGAGCACTTCTTTTGAAGGACTGTTGTACCGCTCGCGAAGTTCCGGAAGCACGAAACCAATAATGTCCTCCGTACTTTCCTCCAGTTTTTTGGAAACCTCAACCGTAATACCATGAACAATTGCTCCGTTTGAAATGACCAGGTAATTGACATACGCCACCTTGTCCTCATTGAGCACGGTAATCACATCCACCTTATCAATATTCGAAGAAACCACGGCACTTTTCGATTGGAAGCGTTCTATCGTTGAAATTTTCTCCTTCAACTCTCCCGCTTTTTCAAACAGAAGTTTTGCTGCCGCCTTCAGCATCCGATCCTTCAGCATCCGGATCACCTGGTTCAGATTTCCTTTTAAAATATGCTCGATTTCCTGGATGTACACATCATACGATTCCGCTGTTTCCGCTCCGATGCAGGGTCCCAGGCAGTTGCCGATATGGTACTCCAGACAAACTTTGTATTTGCCTTCTTTGATCTTGTTTTCCGCAAGATTTAATGTACAATTACGAAGAGGGTAGATTTCACGGATTAATTCCAGCAGCGTATTGATCACATAAACACTGGGATAAGGGCCGTAATATTTGGAACCATCCTTGATTAGCCGACGTGTGGAAAAAACACGTGGAAACGGCTCTTTCTTGATGCAAATCCAGGGATAGGTTTTGTCGTCTTTTAATTGAATATTGTATTTCGGCTGATGTTCCTTGATGAGGTTATTCTCCAATAACAAGGCATCCAGTTCGGAGTCAACAATGATGTATTTGATGTCGCGGATTTTGGAGACCAGAACCCGGGTTTTTCCGCTGTCGTTTTGCTTGTTGAAGTAAGATGAAACGCGCTTTTTCAGATCCTTTGCCTTGCCGACATAAATGATCGTACCCTCTTTGTCCAGATACTGATAGACACCTGGTTTATTGGGTAACGAACGGAGCTTAAGGCTTATTTGATCATCTTTATTCGCCATAAACCAAAAATACGAAGAAGGATCAGTAATTTCCGATAGAGAGCAACACAAGTGTACAGGCAACCTCTACTTCAATTCCGTTTTTCTTCAGAATCTCGTAAAATTCGCTGTTTTCTGTCCCCGGATTAAAGATGACGCGACGCGGATTCAGAGCGATGATTTTCTCGTAATAATCCCGTTGAACAGTTGCATTGATGTAGAGAGTAACCGTATCGATCACCCAATTGGTATTCCATTCCTGCGTGATTTCAACATCCAGAATATGTCCTTTTCGTGGTCCGAAGGCAATTACTTCATGTCCTTTTGCACGCAGTGAAACAACAGCTTTATGCGAGTAGCGATCAGGGTTCGGACTAGCGCCGATTACAAGTGTAGTTCCCATTACTCTTTGATCAATTGGAAGAGTGCATCCAGATCAGGAGAAATGATGATCTCGATTCTTCGGTTCTTTGCTTTGTCGTTCGGGTCAACCGGATGGAATTCGGAACGACCTGCAGCCATAAGATTGGCCGGATTCATTTTGGAATTATTCAGCATGATATCGATCACAGACGTGGAACGAAGAACAGAAAGCTCCCAGTTGTTGGCCGGATGCGTACTGCTTTTCAAAGGATCCGTATCCGTATGACCTTCCACAACAATCTCCAGATCACTCTCTGTTTCCAGTACTTTCGCCAGCTCAATCAGGGCGCTTTTACCTTCTGCTTCTACCGCAGTACTACCGGATTTGAAAAGCAATTTTGCTTCAAGGCTGACATAAATTTTACCATTGCGCTCCTCAACAGTCAGACCTTTATTTTCAAATGCGCGAAGAGCATTGCTTACGCGCTCCTTAAGTAACGCCGTTGCACGCTCTTGTGCTTCCAGTTTTTCATTGAGTTCCGCTAATTTGCGTTCCTGCTCTTCGAGTTTCTTTTCGCGGGCAGAAAGAGCTTGTTCCAATTTCATGAGTTCGTCTTCACGCTGTTGGAGCTCCAGTTGCTTTGCTTCCAATTCGGCGCTAAGTACGGCTGTTTCCTTTGCTCCCGAAAGGCGGAGTTTGTCGTAATTGGTTTCCAAAGATTCATTTACAGCAACCAGCTTATCATACTTTGCTTTCAGTTGACGGAGGTTGTTCCCCATCATCGTGGTATCTTTTGTCAGTGAAGCGATTGATCGTTCTAACTGGTCCACTTTTGCGTTCAGCTCTTTGTTTTCAGCTTCGTGTGAAAGGTATTTTTCTTTCATTGCTGTCAATTCAGTATCGCATTGCTCACTTCTCTCTAATAATTCCTGGTATTTTTTTGCAGGCACGCAGGAAGCGAGGACAAGAATAACTGACGGTATTAAAATGAGCTTATTCATAATGATAGAATCTTTTTTACAAAGATCGCAAGAGAAAACAGGCGTTTGAAGCACAGGATGTGCTACTTATAAACAGGCAAAATTGGAAAAGGGGAGATTATTGGAATAAAGGACAACTCGTTGTTCCTCCTTCGCGATTGCGACAGGTAGAGAATTTGATGGAGATCTCATGTGTATTGGAAGAGACCTTCTGAATCCCGGATAAGGTGTAATCAAAACTGTACATGATCATAAACTGATCCCTGATTTTGAACGAAGCAAAGGCAATCAGTGCATCCGTGTTTCGATAACCAAGCCCTAACCCGAATCGGTTCATATAATCAAAATGCAGATTAAGGTCATACGAGACAGGTCCCTTCGGAGGAATCCGGACAATCAGTTGGGGTAACAAGCTATTGGTCTCGGAAAGTTTGAATTTATAACCTCCAACCATATTTACATGAAAACGGTGCCTGGAATCAAATCCCAGTCCGGTCCATTGTGAGCGCGTCAGATTCTGTACAGTCAACCCCAGGTAATAATTGGTGCTGTTATACCAGAATCCGGCCGTAAAATCAGGTTTTACAATGTTTGCCTGGCGCATCACCTCCGGGTCAGATGTTAGTGTGGTTGCCGTTGTAGGGTCGAAAGAAAACTGAACAATTCCGGCGTACAGCCCCATAGATAAACGATCGTTTTGGTTGAAATTGAAGTGCGCAGCATAAGCCAGGTTGATCCTGTTTGTCGCAAAATTCCCAATGCGATCATTCTCAAATCTACCTCCCAGTCCATGTCGGGTATTCAGAAATTTCTTCCGCAACTGAGACACCGGAACACTTACTGTCAGCATTCCGCTGTTGGGAGCTCCCGTAAATCCAACCCATTGGGTGCGATAGATGGAATGAATATCCACACATTTCTGAATTCCAGCATGTGCCGGATTGAAGGAAAACTGGTGAAATGCCCATTGCGAATACTGCGCTAATTGCTGAGACCAGCTTAACTGAACGAAACCAACGAAGAAAAGAAGAAGCCACTTTCTCATCGGATCAGATTTAATGTTCCTTTGATTAACTCACTCCCGTCTCCCAGATCCAACACATAGAAATAAACACCTTCTGCAGCCTTGCTTCCGATTCGGGTTTTTCCATCCCAGGCCTTAATTTCGGAATAATCACTTAATGCAAAAATTTCCTGTCCCCAGCGCGTGTACAGGGCAATGGTATTATTGGGATAATGTTCCAAACCTTTGATTATCCAGGTATCATTATTACCATCATCATTGGGTGAAAAGGTATTTGGAATTTCGAGAACCTGATTGATATACACTGTAACCTGATCCGTCTGCGTACATCCGTTTTCCGTAGCCGTTAAACTGTACGTTGTTGTTTGCGTTGGTGTGACTATCGGGTTCAGCACATTTGGATTACTCACGCCGAAACTCGGACTCCAACTGTAAACCGGGGCAGAGGTAATACCATTCAATTGCGCGGAAACATTCGGATCAATCATCAGGTCTACACCGGCGTCGAGCAAAAAGGAGTAAACATTCAATGGCTGTGAGGCAATGCTTGCCGTAAACGGACAATCCAAATAACAATCAATGGAAACGGAAACGACATCACCTGTTTGAAATCCGCTTGAAATCCAGTAATTCTCTGCTGTAACTGCTGCCAGGGTGCCATTGATGAACCAGGAATAATCAGACGAATCGGGACAATCTGTTACAGAGGCTGTAAAAGTTACATTTTCATTTAAACACGGGGCGGCAGAACTTTGCGCAATTCCGATTACCGGTGTGGGACGATCTACTCCCGGACCGGATAATAACATATCTGTATTAAATGCAGCGGCAGATGTAATTCCGGCACCATTCAGGTCACCGCCCAATACAACATAAAAAGTTGAATTTGGAGCAAGTCCTGTTGCAGTTAAAGTATTGGATGTGGTTCCGCTTACAATACAACTGCCCACCTGTGTGTAGGTTGACGCATCACAAGGGGCTACTGCGGAAAGGATGGTAGCCTGCAGCTCCTGATCCTGACCGGGGTTATTAGCAAAGGTTGTGTTGGATAGTTGCAGAGAAACGTCCCCACCTGCTGCGTTGGTATTGAAAGAAAACCAGATTGTCGCTTCCGGATCAAAGCAAAAGTTAAAATCATCTTCGCAGTTCGTACAGACACTTGCATTCGCATTTGTATTGTCCGCATTATATGCAACGCCCGGACAAAGCTCAACGGCATTGCCACATAAATCGTTCGTTGCCTGAGAGAAGGCAAAGGAATGGACCCAAAATACCGCTAACAGAAAAATGACATCTCTCAAAGTGTAAATAGCTAAAAGCCTGTAAAATCGCATTAC
>QKAV01000170.1 GCA_003247185.1 Crocinitomicaceae bacterium | reverse complement strand
TTGCAGCGCCACCTGTAATGGTGTGGGTAGCAGTGTTATTGGATGCTGTGTAAGTGTTATTATCAATCCATGTATAAGATTCACATGCCGTAATAACGTCTGTTCCTGTCGTTGGATAGTTGATTGTAAGGTCAAGTTGTTCGATAATAGGACACCCCGCAGGTGAAGTACTGTTATAAGTCGCAGTATTGTTGCTTACAGTGTAAGTGTTATTGTCAATCCAGGTATAAGAAGAACAGGCAGTTTGAACGTCTGTAAGGTGGATGGTCGCATCATTTGCATTCTGAACAGTAACACCGGCTCCCGAACTTACCCAGTTTGAGCTCGTTCCCGTCAGAAGAAAACCATTTAATGTACCGTTGTACGCTGTATTGAATTCGTTCAAAGTGGTTTCCGTAGTGTTTGTCCCACCGGCAACTCCCTGGTTAAACTTGTAATAAGCAATAAGATTGGGCTGACTGCTGGTGAATTCGCTGTTCATTGAACCCTGGATTTCGCATTGCGTTCGAATCACATCCCAGATTCTTAACTCGTCAATTGCACCGTTAAAAATTTGATTTCCGTCCGTTCTGCTCCCAATTGTCATTAGGTTGTCTGTTCCTGTAGAAGAACTTCCTCCTGTAATATTAGATGTTTGAGTTCCATTGATATAACAGACGATGCCACTGGTACTGGCATCCCAGCTTACAGCAAAATGACTCCATTCTCCTGACGTCAGTACCGTTTGTGTATTAACACTGGTAGTTGTCCCGGCATGAATGACAAATACGTATGCCACATTAGATGAATTAATAAGTATGGAAACAAAATTAGAGGTGTTCAATTGTGCGAAAAATAGACGTTTTGTAGTTGAATTGGTGACTGGTTTGACCCATGCTTCGATTGTAAAATCATTTGAAGGGATGTTACTGAATACAGAAGGTAGTCCGGCTGAAACATATCCGTTTGAGGCGTTAAAATTAAGCGCATTTCCTGCTGTTTGAGCAAAAGAAATTCCGGTCTGAATAACTAACAAAAATAGTACTGCTTTGAATTTTTTCATTGTATAAAATATTATATGCACAAAGCTATTTTATACAGAGTCAAAGGGGGTGTTGCTATGTTGCAATCTTATGTAGTTATGTTGCAAAAGCAGCTATCTTGGGCCATTCCGGTAATCGGAAGGAGATTTTCCAAATTGCTTTTTGAACAATTTTGAATAGTTGGCGGGATCTGAATATCCATACTTATAAGCAATTTCAGAGATGGTTAATTCAGCCGTTATAAGATCATTTTTGGAATGTTCCAGACGGATTCTGGTAAGAAGTGCCGAAGTGGAAATCCCGGTCAGGTATTTAATTTTCCGGTGTAGTTGCGATCGGCTCATGGCACAGCTCGCAGCTAATTCTTCCACTGTAATCTGCGCTCCGGATTCTTCCGATACAAGTTTTTCTATCTGAAGCAGGAGGGGGTGTTTAGGATCAGGTGTACTTTCACTGCCCGTATCAGAAAGGTATTTCTGCTGAAGTTTACGTTGTTGCAGAATATGATTTCTAACACGAAGTAAGAGTTCCGAAGATTTAAAAGGTTTGGCAATATAATCATCCGCACCGGTCTCCAATCCACTGATCATACTATCAAAAGATGCTTTTGCGGTAAGCATAAGAATAGGGATGTGCTCAGTTGCAGGGTGGTTTTTCAATGTGTTCAATACTTCCAGTCCATCCTTTTTAGGCATCATGACATCGGAAATAATCAGATCAGGAATGACTTCCAGTGCACGATTGATTCCTTCTTCACCGTCATTTGAGATGAAGATCTCATAGTTTTCGCCCTTTAACAGAATGCTTAGGTATGTTTGCAGATCAACATTGTCTTCGATGACCAACACTTTAACTTGTTCATCCGTTTCGGTTCTTTCTTGAGGGAGAGGAGTACTTTCTGATGATAGTTTTGTTTGGGCCGGACGTTGGTACTCACCGGATATTTTGACATAAGGGAAAGTAAGTGAAACAATAGTCCCCTTGTTGATTTCGCTTTTCACTTCAATTGTACCTTTCATGAGTTTTACGAGCTCATCAACAAAGGCAAGACCTAATCCCGTTCCTTCTACTTTCCGGGTTGTAGTAGCATCTATCTGGTAAAACTTCTTGAATATATTTTGCATTTCTTCCGGAGGAATCCCGACACCGGTATCTTCTACAGTAAAACAGAGTTTGTCATTTTCAAGTGAAGACTTTACAGAAACAGAAGCCCCTTCGTCAGAATATTTTAATGCATTACTGATCAGGTTGGATAGTACTTTGAATAATTTGTCATTATCAATTAATACCAGTGTATGCTTTACCTGATTGTCGTAGCTAAGACGAATGTTTTTTTTCTCAGCTATTGGGGTGAATAAATCGATAAGGTCTGTTGTGAATATGGAGATATCAGTTACTTCTTCGCTTACCGGGAGTTTTCCGGCCTTTATTTTCGAGAAATCCAGTACCTGATTGACCAGATCGAGCATTCGTCTGCTGTTTTTTTCGATTAGCTGAAGTAATGTATTGTTTGGATCCGCCTTTATCAGCTCTTCAGCAGGACCTTTTATCAGGGTAAGAGGGGTTCTGAATTCATGAACCAGGTTATGCATGAGGTTATCCAGATAGTTTTTCTCGCGTTCAATATAGGCTACATTTTTTCTCTTCTGCCGGAATAAATAGAGAAGGAAAAACAAGAGGATCATTAATAGGATACTTCCTGTAATAAAGATGTTTTTTAGACCTGTAACAGCATTGATTTCCTTTTCAGCATCAGAAATAATGCCTTGTGTTTCTTCGCTGTGTTTGGCTTCCAGTTCTTTTCTGAGAGCAGTTTTTTGAAGTTCAATATTTGCAATACTGTCTTTAAGCAGAATTGATCGTTCATAATACTGAAGTGCACTGTCAGGGATGTTGGCAGATTTAAAATTCTGATATAAGCAATTGCAGACAACCATTTCAACCTCCGTATAATTCATTTGTTTCGCAATAGGCAGAGCCTCCCGGCAAACCTGAATTCCTTCTTTGTATTTTCCGAGATTATGTAAAACAAGGCCATAGTTACCGAGTGTTCCGGGTAAGGCAAAATCGAAGCCCCCTGATTTCAGTAGGTTAATGGATTTCAGGTAGTAGGTTTCAGCAGAAGAATGTTCTCCTGCCTTCGAGAATACGGCCCCCAGTTCGTTGTAAATGGCATTCAGAATCTGTGCGTTGAAGTTCTTTTCGAAATAGATTTCTGCCTTTTTAAGGTAATACTTTGCTGAGTCCGGTTGATCTGTCGCATTATATGAGCCGCCCAGATTGAGTTCATTAAAGTGAATTTCTTCGTCATTTCCTGAAAGCAAAGCGTGTTTGTATGCTTTTTGGCGCATTTCAAGCGCTTTTTCCGTGTCTCCGATAGTGGTGTAAGGAATGGAGAGGTTGGAGTACATTTTTGCCAGCTCCAGATCATTTCCTGTCGTTTTCAGAATTCTGATGGCTTTATTGTAGTAATCGATGGAAGCATTTCCGTTTCCTGTTGTAGTTAATACGGCCCCCATTCCACTGTATGCCTTTACAAGTCCATTGGAGTTATTTTTTTTGAGATAGTATTTTTCGCACGCAGAAAAATCTGCTTTTGCTTCGGTAAATTTGCCATTGTTCAGTTCGGCCATTCCGTGTCTGTACATCGCGGAATGCAGTGTGTCCGAATTTGCGGGAAGCATTTGGATCAGATTCGACCAATTGATGGCTTCATTTTTGAAATCTCCGATTGTACTGTAAAAATTTGCAGCTTGAGAATAATAACGCTGCTTTTTATGCGCCTGAAAAGTACCCGCTTTCCGGTCTAAACGACCTATAAGCGCAATTGCAGAGTCCGGATTGGTATAGAGTAGTGTGTATGCTTTTCTGAAAGTTGAATCAATGGATTGAGATACTGAAAAATAGCTGGTACTGGTAAATACAAGAAGCAGTATGATCTTATTTCTCATTGAAAAGGAAAAGGTCCTCTAAAATATTCATTTTAGCTCGAATAGAAGCAGAATTGGTGGTGCTTTCCATACTTCAAAATCAACCGTGAAACGAGTTACATGAATGTGAGTGCTTGAAAATCAGAGTAGTTGCACACGGAAAACAACAGAAGGGAAGTTGGAATAAATTATTCTCAGGTGAATATCCTGTTGAAAACTATTTCAGGCGGGACAATACGTTGCCGCTTTTTCCGTAACTTTATAAGAAGCATCACTTATGTTTGACGATAACGAAGACGAAGAATACTACGACGACGATCTATCGGAAGATATAGAACGTTTTGAACGCTTCCTGAAAGGGGACTCTATGGGGTTTTTAGACAGTGATCGTTGGGAAGCTCTTGTGGATAATTATATCCTCACGGGGCAGTACAACAAAGCTGTTCAGGCAGCGGATGAAGCATTATCTCAGTTTGGATATATCGATCAGTTTCGATTGCGTAAAGCGCAGGCTTTATCCGGTATGGGTAAGCTGAAAGACGCTATTAATCTGCTTGCGGAATTGGAGGGGGCAAGTGTTTCACCATTTGAAGTGATGCTAACCAAGGCAGCCATCTTTTCTCAGTTGCGGGATAGTAATAATGCCATCCGTTATTTTAAGGAGGCATTGCAATTAGCAACAGAAGCGGAAGAAAAAGATGAAGTGTATATAGACCTGGCATTGGAATACCAGAATAAGGGCGATTATCAGCTTTCAATTAATGTATTAAAAGAGGCATTAAAGGATAATCCGCACAATGAGGTTGCTGTTTACGAACTGGCGCATTCTTATGAACAGATTTCGGACATTGATGCAGCTGTAAAATGCTATTCCGATTTCATTGACGATAATCCATACTCGTTTACTGCATGGTATAACCTTGGTAATACCTACTCCAGGCAAGAGAATTTTGACAAAGCGATTTGGGCGTACGACTATTGCCTTCTGATCAATGATAAGTTTGGCCCTGTGCATTTCAATATGGGGAATGCCTATATGAATCAGGAGAAATATACCAAGGCAATTCAGGCTTTCAATGAATCGCTCAAATTGGATGGAGATGATCAGGTGGCTTACAGCTATTTAGGAGAATGCCATGAACAATTGGGGGAGTACGAAATGGCTAAAGGTCATTATCACAAGAGCATTGAGCTGGCTCCTGAGTTACCTGAAGCATGGCTCGGATTAGGTATTGTAGCAGATCTTGAGGGAGATACGAAGGCAGGATTGCCATATATGCATAAAGCATACGAGCTGGACCCTGATAATACAGGTGTATTACACGTTTTGGCGGGTGCTTATGAGAAATTGGAAAATAGGGAAGAGGCCGATTTCTTTTATCAACGGGTACTGGATCTTGATCCTGAGGACGAAGAAGCTTTGATTAATTATATCGACTTTTTAAAGAAAGAGTCACCTTTGACTGCGTACAACTTTATCAATCGTTTTGCAGACCAGGGAAACGATGATATTGAGTTGTTACAGGTATTGAGAATTTCGATCCTGTATGAAATGGGAAGGAAAGCAGATGCAGAAAAACTCTTCCGGGAACTGGCAGCGAGTAACAGGGAACTTGCGCTGGAACTCTTCTATGTGAATCCCGACTTGAAAAATGCCCCAGAATTCTTACTTTTGGGGGAATAACTGACTTGCAAATGAATTTTGAATTACCATTTGTTCCTGAAAGAACAGAAAAACCAAGAAATTACGGAGTAACAATGATGATGGATAAAGGACTCAGTTTAACCGAGTCTGCAAACTTTATCGAAGCTTCGGGACATCTGACTGACCTTGTTAAGTTCGGGTTTGGAACCGCTTTTGTTACCAAAGACCTGGAAGCAAAGATCAAGTTGTACAAAGAAGCCGGAATCAAACCGTATTTCGGGGGAACTTTGTTTGAAGCGTTCTATGCACGCAATATGTGGGACGATTATTTGCGCTTACTGGATAAGTACGATATGGATCTCGCAGAGATTTCAGATGGTTCCATCATCATCGACCACGATGAGAAATGTGAGTTGATCCGTAAGCTATCGAAAGAAAAAACTGTACTTTCCGAAGTAGGGTCGAAAGACTCAGGTATATTGATTTCCCCGGGAAGATGGATTAAAATGATGAGTACGGAGTTGGAAGCAGGTTCGTGGAAAGTGATTGCAGAAGGACGTGAGGCTGGAAATGTCGGGGTATTTCGCCCGAATGGAACAGCGCACACGATGCTGATCAACCGAATCATTGCCAAAGTTAATCCGGAAGATATTTTGTGGGAAGCTCCTCAAAAGAACCAACAGGTTTGGTTTATTAAATTGTTCGGGGCTAACGTGAATCTGGGGAATATAGCACCAAACGAGATGATTCCATTGGAATGTTTACGTCTTGGTTTACGCGGGGATACCTTCTTTGAATTCATGCCGAAAGATATTGAAGAACGTCTGCGTCAGGTAAATTCTGATGAAGACATGGAAGAGGAAGAAACAGAAGAGTAAATGATACGGAAAAGGCTGGAAATCCGTGAACATGCTGCCGGTGTGTATCACATCCAGTATTTTGATGGCTTTCTCTATTCCTCATCAGCAGACCGTTTCTTAACACGATGGGATCCTGAACTTGGTGTTCACGATAAGTTTGCTATTCGTTTTGAACAGTCGGTTTACCAGTTTATTATCCATAATCAGATACTTCTGGCAGGAACGGCATCGGGAGATCTGCATTTTTTTGATTTAAAAGACCGGAAAGAAATCCGTCATTTCACGACGCATACGTCAGCTGTTTTTTCGATGGAAATGGATGCTACACGGGACCTGGTTTACGTCGGAGATGCGGATGGAAATCTGAGTGTATGGCGTTGGAGTGATCAAAAGTTTCTTGCAGAATTTCCTATGGAGTGTGGCAAGATCAGGACTATTTGTATACATAACGACAGACTTTATTTGGGTGGAGCGGACGGATATATTTATGTGCTGGATGCCGATAAATTGAATCTTCTGGATCGGTTTTACGCGCATAATGAGGGTGTTACTGCAATTACCGTAATCAATGATAAAATCTATTCGGGAGGAAAGGATGCTTTCATTCGATCATGGGATCTCACTCTGCAAAAGGAACAGGCGATTCCTGCGCACAATTTTGCCATTTACAAATTACTTCCCTGGAACAATCTGTTGTTGAGCGTCAGCCGTGACAAAATGATCAAGGCTTTTACCACTGAATTACAACCGGTTTTCCGCATAGCAGCAAAGGATGGAGGCCATTCACATTCGGTAAATAGTGCCTGTATTATTGATGATCGGCAATTTGCAACGTGCGGGGATGATCGGAGAATTATCTTTTGGAAACAGGACTAGTCCTATCTGGATCAAAGTAATGTTTGAGTGATAACTAACATCATCCCCGGTAGAACAAAACAAGGGATGCAACTCTCGTAAAATTGAATAGCGGCTTCTGTTTTTTTTAGATATTACCCCGAAACCTTATGTTTAAGGAATTCAAATTATGTACATTTAGGAGATAAAATCTAATCTAATGTATATGAATTACAAGTTATATACAGCAGTAATAACTGCAGTACTGTGCTTATTTTTTACCTCAAATGCACAAATACTGGTAAATGATAGTGCTGCGTTTTGGTTCTCTGGTTCACCTAATTCCGTAAATGGATTTCAAACGGATAATTGGGGAAATACATTTTCCTCATTGTATACAAATGGGGATATAGAAACGGCAGATGGTGCTGTGATACCTGGTAATGGTGCTCTTGTAAAGCATAATAAATACGGAGATTTTGAATGGGGACATGCAGGAATGAGTTATTCTGATATTCGGATAGATGACTTGAATAATATTTTTGTTACGGGTTATCATTCTACAGGAGGACTTCCAGCCTATATAAATGTGAATTCGGAATATAATTTCACGGATTATGTTGCTAAGCTTTTGCCGAATGGTGATTACGCATGGATTACAAAGTTTCCGGGGGTACCTTATATCTATGAAATGAATAATGGTAATATAGCCTTCGCTTGTATTTTCAATCCGAGTAACGGCAGCAACTTTGGTTATCTCGGAACAGAATATTTACAACCTGGCGGACCGCGCCTTATTTATGGAGAACTAGATGCAAATGGCGATGTATTGTGGCGGAATATCAATCAGAGTATAGCCTGGAATTTCACATTGGATGGATGCGCACAGAACAATGGAAAGTTCTATTTCTATGGCTATTACAAAAATGCGATGGATTTCGGATCGATTAATTTGGATCTGAATAATATGTGTACCTATAATAGTTCGACCACTTACCAGGAAATAAATATGTACCTCGCGGAGGTTGATATGGCCGCGCAGGACTTTTCCAATGTGATTAAATTGGAACAAATTAAAATCAGGGATATAACATTTGATGACAGTAATCGAATCTACCTCGGCGTGCATCATTACTGGGGGATATGTCAGGACCAGGCAATAGTTCAGGGGCATATCATACCATCACCTGTATCAAGAGATGCCTACATCATTCGGTTGAATGAAGATTTGTCATACAGCGAAATGCATGATATATGCGGACCATCTACAACGAATGATGCTACATTGTATATTCAGGATATTGAATTTCGGGATAATCGGGTTTTTGCGATTGGAGTACTGGGAGGTAATGGAACACAAATGAGTTTCTATCCGGGAGGGACAAATCTTGCTACAGATGCAAGTATCTATGTTTTAGGGGTAGATAGTAATATGGTTTATTATCATTCTACACTCATTCCTCAAACGAATGCGATGCCGGTTACGGTGGACTCTAAAATGTATTTGGATTCTTATAGTGATCACATAACCATTCTGGCAGAGGCAGATTCACCAACAAATCCAATGGGGCATGGAAGTGATATGCACTTTATAGGTTCTTGTCTTTCGAATCCAAATGTTCTGACAGGCAGGGCTTATAAGGATATGAACCAGTCCGGATTGTATGATGCCGGAGATATTCCGATAGATGGGAGTGTTGTTGAAACAATTCCCCCTTCTTATATGAGTGTTACAGATATGAACGGATTATTTATGATGTTTGTTGATACGGGGCAATATGAAATTCATCTTCCGACAGCTCCCACATATTACACACGCCAACCGACTTCTGCCATTCTGGACTTTCAGGGGTATGGAATTTCTACTATTCAGGATTTAACACTTGTTCCGGTTCCCGGAGGGAATGATGTTCGGATAAATCTTATTGAACTTGCTCCGGTGATTGTAGCAGATACAGCGTCGTATAAAATTTTGGTTACAAATGACGGAACATTTACGGAGAGTGGAACGGTCAAGCTCTATCCCTTGAACTACAGTCTGCCAATGGGACAGATAATAACTTCTCCGGCAATGTATCAGGGTAGCGGATATTTGGGCTATGATTTTACAAATCTAACGCCGGGGGACACTTTTTCGATAGAAGTTTCCTATGAAATACCATTGTCTTTTCTTTCAATTTTAGGGCAATCTTCTGTAACAACGGCAGAAGTCTCCATTCAATCCACTGATGTTGACACAACCAATAATTCATCCTTTGATTACTCTGTGGTTCTGTCAGGATATGATCCAAATGTCAAGCGAGTTAACAGAAAGGATTCCATTAATGTAAGCCAGCTTAACAGTTTTGAGTACTTGTATTATACAATTTACTTCCAAAATGAAGGGAATTACCCGGCGGAGAACATTCTTGTGAAGGATGAAATTTCAAATCATTTGAATCTCAGTAGTTTTGAGCTGATCGACTACAGTCATAATGTGGTGGCAAAAATTGAAGATAGAACGATTTCTTTTTTATTTGAAAGCATTTTCTTGCCAAGTATTTTGACGGATTCATCTGCGAGTATTGGCTATGTGCATTATAGAATTAAGAAGAATAATGACCTCGTTGTAGGGGATACCGTATTAAATCGGGCATTTATTTATTTTGATCAAAATCCTGCGATTATTACCAATTTCACGACAAATTTTATTGTGGATGATCTTTCCTTACAGGTAATAGATGGAATGAATTCTGATTTGGCACTTATCTACCCTAATCCTTTTGGTAATGAACTTAATATTGAACTTAAACAGAGTGAAGATTTCCGGATTCAGCTTTTTGATATATACGGAAATCTGATTCAAAACGAAAGTTATAATTCCATTAAGAGTAAAAAGCTTGATTTATCACAACTAAGTTCAGGGCCTTACTTATTATCTATTCAAACAGCATCCGGAAGGGCATTATA
>QKAV01000239.1 GCA_003247185.1 Crocinitomicaceae bacterium | reverse complement strand
CAAAAGAGCAGTGGCTTGTATCCGGCTTCCGGCGATTCGGATGATTACATGTACAAGGTGGATATCGGTGTTGGAGTGAAGGATACCATCTTTGCATTTACACCGGAGATTGGAAGTGATTTCTGGCCTGCACAGAGTGAAATTTTACCCGGATGTCAGGGAATGATCTTTCCGAATATGGTAATGGGTGAAATTACACATCCTTATGTTTACGTGAGAGATGAGGATCCGTCATTGATTGCCAGTACTTCCGGAAACTTTAATCATTCAATTTTGCGACTAGGTCTGGTAGATGAGCAGGTAACTGTTTCCCTTACACCGATTACGAATATTCAATCGGTTGGAGCTCCGATTAATTACAACCTAGCATTGCGTGAATCTACTACCGGATCGTTCTCTTACACACTTAATCCGGCAATTCAGTATGGTGATGAGGTGAAGTATGTGATCAATACCCAATATTCCGACTGGACAAAGCACGATACGATTACCAAAACATTTGGTGCGATGACCTTGCAATACAGCGATGATGCGGCAAGTGCTGCCAATTGGACAGGGAACTGGTCGTTGACAACTGATGATTCATATTCACCATCTACTTCCTTCGCGGATTCTGATGGAGGGAACTATGCCGATAATACCAACAAAACATGGGAATTTAATCAGGTAATAGACCTCACCAATGCAACAAGTGCCATGATCAGTTTTTATGCAAAATGGGCAATTGAAGTGGATTATGATTATTGCCAGTTTCAGGTAAGCACAAACGGTGGAAGCAGCTGGGACGGACAATGTGGATTGTACACAGTTGAAGGAAGCAGCACGGGATGGAATGGAAGCGCTCAGCCAAATGGTGAACCGATCTGGGAAGGATCTTCTAACTGGGTTCGGGAAGAGATTGATCTTTCAGATTATCTGGGACAACAGATTCGTGTTCGTTTTCAATTGGAAAGCGACGGAGGAGTAAACGAAGATGGGTTCTACTTTGATGATTTTCAAATCAGTTACAATGTGCAAAGTGGAGCAGGTATTGCATCTGTAAACGGACTTTCATGCAAAGTATTTCCTAATCCGGCAGAAGACAAAGTCATTCTGTCTGTAGGTGAAATGATTGAGCCGGGAGCGCAAATTAACATATTTGATAACTCAGGAAAGCTGGTACTGACACAAGTGCTGACTGAAAAAAGCAATCTGTTTGAGGTGTCGGTTGCAGGTTTATCACATGGATTCTATACCGTAGTACTTGAGCAAAAGAACGGTACTTCCGGAACGGCAAAGCTGGCAGTAAAATAAGTTATTGAAGAGATTGAAGAACTGATCGGAGTTCATCCGCTTTTTGAGTTCCGATCAGGTATTTCTTACCATTCCTGAGCTGAATGGCTAATCCCATATTCCCTTTAACGTTGTACACTGTTCCGTATCTGGTCCACGGACGGATTCCCCATCCGCCAACAAATCCGTAATTCAGTACTTCGTACCTTTCAACGTCTTCCCATTTAAACACTTTGCCACCGAAAGGGTGGAAGTTAATCCTGATTCCGCTCGCATCAATCGTCGTTCGGAGACTGATAAATTGTAATAATCCGAATAGGGCGAATACAAAAACCGCAATGAGTACCAATACCGTATCGGATGCCGGATGATCTCCGAACGGAATCTCAAAAACCAACTGCTGGATCAATGCGTAACTCATTAATCCCGTTACTGCAAAAGTAATCAGTACCATCCACCATTGATTAAAACGTTGTGTTTCCTGGAATGTTTTCATGATGATTTGGGTAATTATTTAGTCATAATGTATGAAATGTTCCTGACAAAAAATGGGAGGACGCATTACTTTTTTACCATCTTCTCCATTGTATTCCAATTTCGGGTGGTGATTGCTTTTCCGTAAGATTGTTCCAGGATCTTCATGGCATCAATGGTATTTTTCTCCCCTAATTCCAATACGCTTATGATGTCTTTTCCACGTTTCCGGAGGATTCGATAGGAGTTGTCCTCGCTAACCCACGGAAGTTGCAGGTTTTCCGGAACATCAGACTTTAATAGAGAAATATAGAGACGGGTGTTCTTCGTAATCGGAATACCTTCAAATGGATGGAGATCATAAAGAGTCTGTATTTCATCTGCCCGGCGAACAATTACCGGAATGGTGAAACCAAAATGGGCGGAGAGCAAATTTTCCAGTTCGTTCTCTAATTTCTGATCATCGGCGGTGTTTGTTTCCAGGATAATATTTCCGGAATTCAATAGCGTTTTAATCGTATGATATCCGGACTTCTCCAAGAGTACTTTCAATTCGGCCATAGGAACTTTTTTATTGCCACCGACATTAATACCTCTCAGAAAAACGAAATACTTCATGATCGAATATACTTCTTTTCCGGTAAAGACGATGGGATCAAATTGTTAAGGAAAAGGTGAACAGGATTAAGATTCTATTCAGCAGTCCGATGCTTTTATGAATTGTCCGGCCGTTAAAATGACCTACTGACCACTTGTTTGCCCACCAGTGACGAACTTATAGTATCCGTCTAATTCCACATTTAAATCACGAACGGCAGCGTAGTATTTTTTCTTCTCATCGATAAAATATTCATACTTCCTGAAGCTCGGAAAAGGACGCATGATCTGAACGTAATTTTTATCCATAATAATGATTCCCTTTTGCACTAAATTGGGACTGCCGTAGTGATACTCTTC
>QKAV01000028.1 GCA_003247185.1 Crocinitomicaceae bacterium | reverse complement strand
GCTGTTAAAAACCAGTTTTTTGTGAGCGTTTTTACACCGGAAACCTCTGCAAGCTCGATTTACGCACGCTCAATCGACGTTTCCAATATCGTAAATAGTCACGAAAATGCATTGGGAATCGTTGGAATGATCGCGTTCAATCCAGGCGTGATTCAGCCCTCGAGTGAATTGCAGATCAAAGGGACTTATTATGTAGGTCCCAAAGAATACCAACGACTCGTTCGCTTGGGAAAGCATCAGGACAAACTGATGCAGTTCGGTTTTTTCGGAAAAGTCAGCAAAGTGCTGCTCACTCTGATGTATTCTATTCAGGGAATGGTTGGAAACTGGGGTGTTTCGATCATTTTGATGACGGTCATTGTGAAACTTGTTTTCTGGCCGCTCACTTCTTACTCCGCACAATCGAGCAAGAAAATGCAGATGTTGCAGGAACCCATGAAGGAGCTTCGCGAAAAGTATGCGGACAAACCGGAAAAAATGCAGAAGGAAACCATGGAACTTTTCAAAAAGTATGGTGTAAACCCTCTGGCAGGTTGTTTACCCATGCTGGTTCAGATTCCGATTTTCCTCGGTTTGTATTGGATGCTAAGAACCTCTTCGGAACTGCGTTTCGAGTCCTTTTTGTGGATTAAGGATCTATCCCTCCCAGATACAGTCACACATATCGCAGGTTTCCCTCTCAATATCATGCCCTTGATCTACGGAGGCGCCATGATATTCCAGATGTCGCTGACTCCTATGTCTCCAACCGCAGATCCGGCTCAACAGAAAATAATGCGTTTCATGCCGGTAATGTTTTTGTTTATCATTTATAATTTCTCTTCAGGTCTGGTTCTTTACTGGACCGTGCAAACCGTTCTTTCGATCATCCAAACCCTTTTGGTTTATCGGAAAACCGGTAAGCTTGAATTGAAGCCTGTAACTCCTGCTGGAAGTACAACCACTCGTAAAGGTCGTTCGAAGCGTTAATTTTGAATTTGTGTTCCATCTAACTACTGTATTGATCCAAGACTGAACAAAATTAGTTCGAACCGTACTCCCAAACAGGAAATCAGAATTATCTAACACCACCTTAGCTTATGTCCGGACATAGTAAATGGGCGACCACCAAACGTCACAAAGCAGCTATCGACGCGAAGCGCGGCAAGATTTTCAGCGTTATCGCCAAAGATATGACTCTTGCAGCCAGAGATGGAGGCGGAGATCCAACATTCAACCCACGACTCCGCGCTCTTATTGATAAAGCAAAAGCGTCAAATATGCCCGCTGATAATATTGAACGGGCAATCAAAAAAGGGACCGGTGAACTCGAAGGAGCCGTTATTGAAGAAATGGTTTATGAGGGTTATGGAATCGAAGGTGTCGGTGTTATCGTAGAAGTTACAACCGATAACAAGAATCGTACTGCAGGAGAAGTCCGATCAACATTCTCGAAACACGGTGGTAACCTCGCTAGCCCGGGTGCTCTTGCATTCAATTTTCAGAAAAAAGGTCAGATTCTGATCAGCACGGAAAAAACTGATGAAGACGCATTGATGGAGCTAGTTATCGAAAACGGTGGCGAAGAAGTTATCAATAATGGTGATCACTTTGAAGTACAATGCGCTATTGGCGATTTTTACACACTTAACGAAGCTTTAAAAAAAGCTGGACTGGATCCCGAATCCGCAGAAATCGCGTATATTCCTTCCAATCTGGTAAAAATTACCGATCCCGACAAAGCAAAACGTATAGTTCGAATGGTAGAAGCTTTGGACGATCTGGATGATACTAAAAATGTCTTTTCAAATTACGACATAGACGACGATCTCATTGCGTAATAAAGTGAGAGTATTAAAGGACCTGGTGTCCGAAATTTTATGAGAGAACCGCTTTCGATTCAAAGCCGGAACAATCCGCGAATCAAAGCGGTTGTTTCATTAAAAGATTCCAGATATCGGCGGCAAACAGGGTTATTCATTGTTGAGGGCGAGCATGAAATTAGCATTGCTCTTCAATATGGCTATTCGATTGAAACCCTCATTTTTATAGACAACAAAATACCGCTATTTATCGCAAAAACCCTACGCAATGACGTAGATACCCTATCTGTGTCAGCTGATTTGTTCAGCAAAATTTCACTAAGAGAGCACCCCGATGGAATTCTCGCTGTCTGCAGAGCACAAAAAATACTTGATTTGGAAAACTTTAATTCGCCGGTTCGACCGTTACTAATCCTGGATGGCCTAGAAAAACCCGGGAACCATGGAGCTATCCTGAGAAGTGCTTCTGCATTTGGAATAAGCGAAATCATTCTTAATCAGGGTTCCCTCGATCCTTATAATCCGAATGTCATAAGGAATTCACGGGGGCACTCGCTGGCTTTTCGCCACTATCAGGATAGTCATGAAAAGACGCTCAACTGGCTAAAACGAGAAAGATACATCACCTACGTTGCTTCACCCGAAGCAGAAATGTCGATTGGAAACATGAAATTCGATAATAATACCGCGATTATTTTGGGAAGTGAGCACGCGGGTGTGAGTGATTACTGGAAGAAAAACGCGGATCGACTTTTCAAAATTCCCATGACAGGATCTGTCGATAGCTTGAATGTTGCGGTTTCCGCAGCCATCGTTCTTTACGAAGTATTTAAACAGAAAGTCGACAATTCGCATAATTTTGCGGATTGACCCCAAACTACTAAGCATCATTAGAGTTAGAACTATTTGAAATGTTTCAATTGAACTTTAGCGAACAAAGTATCGGTGAACTCAACAAACTGGACATTTTCTCCCAGTTGAGGCTCGTCAATCAAATCAGTAATTTATCCACGGAACAGCTCCTAAATCCAAGTGGTGAGATAGGAAGATTCCACCGGGGAAACAAAGTTTTTTATCGGTTTCGGGCAGATGATTTCAGAATTTACTTCGAACGGCAGGGTGACGCTATTCTTTATTGTCATTATATCCTGCATCGCAACACGTTAACCGATTTCATTTTTCGTGTGAAACTCCCTGTATCTGAAGAACAGATGGTCGAACAGCACGAATCATTCTGGAAATATGTAGAATCGCTTAAAAAGAAAAAATAGGGAGAAACAGGTTGTGAATAAGTATAAAATACCTGTGGAAAACACGGCTAGTTTTTGGAATTTAGTCACATATTCTTTTTTATATAAATTTCTTCCCGGATTTAACCCCATCAAATAATCGCTTAAATCGCTGATTGACAGAATGATGGGGATTTGTTGAAGTTATTCACAGAGTATAGTATTATAGAGTGATTTTATATAAAGAATTTCTATAATATAATTGAATTGAAAATAAGTCACCAATTTGGGAATCTTGCACCAGAATGAAACTGAAGCTTAACCGAGACCACCTCTCCAATGGATTGCAACAAGTGATGAACCTGGTTGGCAGCCGCCAGACAATGCCCATCCTGAAAAATGTGCTCATTGAAGCAAACGAGGATGAAGTATCACTTACGACAACCAATCTCGATCTCGGTATCAGGTGCACAATCAAGGCAGAGGTGTTAGAACCTGGCGCAATTACCCTCCCAGTACGCAAGTTGGGATCCATTGTCAGAGAGCTCCCAAATATCGAAGTTAATTTAGAAACCTCGGTTAACAATGTATCAAAGATAACATCCGGTGGATCCATGTTCAAAATTATGGGCATTGGAAAAGAGGAGTTTCCTCCACTTCCCAGTTTCGATGATCAACATGTTTTCAATCTTGAGCAGAGCAGTTTAGCGAGAATGCTCAAAAATGTTTCTTATGCTCAATCCACTGATGAGAACCGCTACGTTCTTAATGGTGTATTTTTTAGTTTCCAATCTGCGTCTTTAAAACTGGCTGCAACCGATGGAAGACGTCTGGCAGTGTCTTCGGAGACGATTGATGCGCCAGATGACAACAATGGAAGCCTTATTTTACCAGCCAAGACTGTTAGTGAACTTGAGCGACTGCTCTCTTACGGCGACACAGTTAGAATTCTCTTCAATGATCGCCAGGTCGCTTTTGAACTTGCAGTCGGGGAACAGGGCGATTCGCAAGGCATGAAAAAAAGCATTTACCTTGTTTCAAAGATTGTTGAAGGAAAGTATCCCGACTACCAGCAAGTAATCCCGCGACAAGCAGAACACCGGATTAAGCTTGAACGTGAACTTATGCTTGAATGTGTTAACCGCGCGGCTTTGGTCATTAGTGACAAACAGTTTCAGGTGAAATTGAAAATGAGTGATAATTTGCTCGAGATTTCAGGTGAGAGCCAAGAATTTGGAGAATCTCATGAAACGATGGCGATTGTATATGAGGGACCCGAAGTTCAAGTTGCTTTCAACCCGAGATTCCTTATGGAACCATTAAAAGCACTCCCGAATGATGAAGTATTTTTTGAGTTCAAAGACGAATTGAGCCCGGGGGTATTTAAGACTATGGATGACTTCCTGTGTGTGGTAATGCCCCTGCGCATTAACTAAAAACCACAGTCCTCAGGAAATCTTCCCGAATGTTAAACTTTATACAACAACAGGGAACCCTATATCTGGTTGGGTTCTCTTTTGTTTTTATGGTGATGGTGTGGTCATTGAATCGCCTTCAGGGTTCCATGCCTTCACCTGTAAACAAATTGATTGTAAGGTGGATACGGCTAATTTGGATAGCCGTATTCGTGGCGATTATACTCAAATTAACCTTCTTGACGGGAGTTCCATACTGGCGGCTTTTTAGTATGGGCGTTTTAGGGTGGTTTCTGATAGATTCAGGTTACCTGTGGTTGTACATACTAGCTTGGGATCGTAGTGAGCTACCCTTATTTCCTACAGTAAGAGAAGTGGAAAAAACCGATTGGCCAGCCAATCGGCGGTTTTTTCTGATTAAGGATTGGATCCGCGAAAATAATTATCGCGAGTTAGGTAGCTTCAAATACTTCTATGAAGATGAAGTTCTTCAAAACATGATCGTATACGAGAGTCCTGATGGGATGATTCGTCTTCAAGTTATCATTGTGATAGATACAACAGGCGTAATACTAGATCAGGTTGTCTTCAATTCGATGACAGCAGAGGGTGACGTTATTGTAACTGACAATATTTTTATGCCTTATGGCGGGTTCTACCCCGAAACCTGGACTGTAAACCGTTTTCCTTCGGTACGTAAGATAGAGATCATTGCTAAGCGACACTTGGATATACTTGCTTCAAAATCCGATAGTTGTTGTGTGAAATTTGAGGAAGAAGCTAAAACTTGGATTGATCGCTCACAGAAAGTGTTGGAAGAGGTAAATGTTGCTGCGGGTATTTTAAATGAACGGAGAGATCGTGAGGAATTTGGTAAAATGACCGGGGAAGGCCGGTATCGAATATGGAAGGAGTTACTGCTTCTAAACTACTTTTCAGTTAGTACTATCAATCGCTAGACTTAGTATCTGAATTATCTTTTTGAAGTAAGAAGCTAAGTTTATCCTGTAACGGGGTAGACCAATTGACGGCATTATCTCGCAGTAAATGTTCCAATTCGTTAATTCTTCTGTTGTCTAAAGAACCTTTAAGTCGAAGGAAAAGATCGAAATACTTAGGCGCATAATCTTCGGATATATCGAGAAATGACAGTAAATAGTCGATTATTAGACTCTGAACCTGAGGCCCAATTTTTTGCTGATAATCGTTTAGGATCTTGAAGGCAACTGGCAGCGAAGGACTCAGTGCTTGTATCTGCATCGAAAGATCATATGCATATTCAGGATCATTTGATCGGACGCGGTTGATAGCAATGATTTGTTCATATGGGTTGGAATCGCGGTTTTTAAGGACTTTCTGTGGATCCTGTTTATCCGCAGGATGAAAAGGTTGATAAAGGGGATCTCCAAATGTTACATTTTGCCAACTTAATACAGGTTGTGCATACAATGAAGCATCTCCCAAACAATAACCTTCAAGTAAATGCTCGATAAATCGATCTGGTCTCATTGTTAGTTGGAGATAAGGTTCGTAGACATTGCCAAATGTTACAGCAAAACCTGCATGTAATAACGGTCCCACCCATTGGCTATCAGTTGAGATCGTAGATGCGGAAAAACTGTGAATGTGAGCTGCAATAGCACCTTTGGGAATCGAATGTCCAGAGACCATAGGACCGGAGGCATGTGTTTGATACCAACCGAGATAGACAGCTGGAGCTTCATTAGGTTCGAGAATCGACCAGTCATGATCGTCAGGAATGACGTCAGTATCATACCCATAAGATCTCAAAAGAGCAGCAGATTGACGCAGCCAAAGGTTTCCATCGCGGTTGTTTTTTGCCAAGTCAATATAAGCCCGGCCCATGATAAAATCCTGTGATTCCGCATCGATTGCATCTGTGATCATGCGTTTTGCATCCTCTAGTGTAGGTGCGTCAATGCGACAGACAGAAACAGCTGATGAGTAATCAAGTATACCCGGATTTTTTACTTCGAACAAAGGATTTTTATCCCAGCTGATATAAGGTTTATTAGGAGCTGTTATCAGGCAGAGTTCCGAATCTACAGAAGCATTGGTAACCTGGAAAATATCGGGGAGTTTTTCTGGAGCTCCAGGTTCTGAGATGACCTGATTCGGAATTTTTAATGGGATTCCGGTGCAAAGCACGATGTACTTAAAATGAGTTTCGTAGCAGTAGAATTGAAACCTCCTCCAACAATCGATGTTCTCTTCATCGAGTTTCCCTAAGATAAGCTGATTATCAATGAGGATTTTTCTGATGGGGTTCAGTATTTGTTCAACGAATTCTTTTCGTGAAACAATAGTTGATGTACTACAATCAAGAACGATCAGGTTTTTTCGGGGGATTCCCCGGTGTTTCATGTAAAAATCAGCGAGCTCAAGTGATTCGGGAACGTTATGATTTGCTATGACAATAACGTCCTCAGGCTTTGGAACTGAAATAGCTGAAGCAGTCTGACCACTAGCTAGGAGGGTAAATAAAAGAAAGAGTGAAAACGCCTTGTTCCTGATGTTGAAAACGGTTCTTTTCATAGCGATCAAACACTGGAAAAAAGGGTCTTCCCAACCCAAAAACCGAAAAAAGACAGAAGTAAACAAAAGCCGACATTAGTAGTAATATTGATTCCAACCATCATCCATCTACCGGTTTGAATCATCTCCATTGTTTGAACGCTGAAGGTGGAAAAAGTGGTAAATCCGCCGCAAAATCCTACAGTCACCATTAGTCTCCAATGAGGCTTAAGTTCTCCAAGAATAAAGGGAGATGACACCAGAAAACCCAAAATAAAACTTCCAATGACATTGACTACCAGTGTTCCGATAGGACTTCCGCTTCTCCAGATTAATGCAACAGAATAACGCGCCATGCTGCCGACAGCACCACCAAAACCAATAAAGATGAGTTGAAGAATCGTCGAGTTCAAGATGGGTTGATCCGCGTTTGGTATTGAACAATCGCTTCTAAGATTCCGTTGGCAAGGCTTTCCAGGTATGCGGTTGTTTTCAAATTGGCCCCAGTTTGAGGGTTATTGATAAATCCGAGTTCAACCAGGGCTCCGGGGCATGGTAGTGTTTCCAGCACGGTAAAACGTGCTCGTTTTATACCTCTATCGACCTCATTTGTGTTTTTAAGGATGCTTGTCTGTAAATAATAGGCTAAGAGAACATTTAGGCTATCATTTCGATTTGCCCTGCGGAATACTCTGTCAACGTTGTCTGTGGTGCTTCGGCTCGATGAAGGTTGATTGAGTAGAGTGTATGCGTAGCTTTCAACCCCAACAGCGGAATCATTTTCTGATGCATTGAAATGGATACTAATGAAAAGATCCGCTTTTTTCTTAGAGGCGAGAAGTGGTCGGTCTCCAAGTTCTATGAACTTGTCAGTCCTCCGGGTTAAATAGACTTTGTAACCCATCTTTTTGAGTTGTTTCTCGAGAAGTTTTGAGACTGCAAGCGTCAGTTCTTTCTCTTTTAACCCCAGTTTTGAGTTTTGTGCCCCAGGATCTTTCCCACCGTGACCTGGATCAATGATGATGGAATGAATTCGCTTTTGATGCGGTGATATCTGCACTGGAATGAGAATTGGCGAAAGTGTAAATTGCCAGTCCAGCTCGGGCATATACAGGGTCTTTTCTTTTTCAAAAAGAGAAAAACCGAGATGCATTTTCGCACCATTTACCTTTATGAGGCGACTTCCATTTACAAATTCTACCTTCGACCATTTGCTCTCAAGGGTGACTTTTTGACCATAATCGTCAGAAGATATATTCATTCCCAGTTTGGATGCTATTTCCGGGATACTTCTGTAAGTGATACCTTCTACAGAAATTGTCTCCGAAAAAACAAATCCGGTTCGCATGAATACTAAAACCAGACAATAAAAAATAATGAATCGGGTTGATTTCACATCGTTAAGTGTGAGCTACTTATTTCGGAAAGGAGCGAGAAATCAACCAATTTTCTTTTTACTCGATATCGTATTTTTTTTGCCTTTTGGCTTCCGGGACCGGCGACATGATGACTGTTACGGCCCGTCCAACCAATTTTGGGTCAACATCCGCTGTCCCAATATGGTTTAGGTCTACGATTGCTTGTTTGACCTTTTCCAAACCGAGATCTTTGTGCTCCATTTCGCGACCCCGGAATTGTAAAGTGATTTTCAGTTTGTTGCCTTTGTCCAAAAATTCTTCTGCATGACGAATCTTTGTCATGTAGTCATGCGTATCGATGCCCACTCTGAGTTTGATTTCCTTAATTTTCTGGTTGGAAGAACCCTGCTTGTTTTCCTTTTGTTTTTTGCTCAACTCATACTGGTACTTACCATAGTCGAGAATGCGGCAAACTGGAGGTCTTGCGCTTGCAGATACTTCTACCAGATCGAGTTCGAGTCGTTTAGCAATCGCGAGAGCATCTTTCGGTGTCATGACTCCGAGTTGGTTTCCCTCAGGTCCAATGACTCTGATTTCGGGAGCCCGGATGCGTTCGTTTTTTCTGACTTGATTGTTGTTGTAAGACCCGCGGCGATTCATGGAGCTGGGTCTGTTGCTGGATCTAGGATTATATGCCATTCAGTTGCAGTTTGTTTTCTACAGGCGATTAGTTGGGTCGATAAATGGTTATGAAAGTGAAAGCACTGACAAGGTTACAATTGTCTGTGCCATGTCAGTGCTTTCGTCTCATTGAAATAACAGTTGAGTCGTTAAGTCAAGGCGATACAGGGTCTTGCTCGTCTGTAAAACGTTGAACATTACCGGGATTACCTGGAGTACCAATGTTAGTTGGGGCAGGTATTGCAGCTGCCGCGAAAGCAATAGTACGGTCAATGAAAGCGTAATCAGGTGGTATGATTGCACTTTCAGTGATGTGAGTATATGAGGGCGGAGTTGTGAAGCTTAGATCCGCTCCATCCTGAGCATACTCGATAAATGTCACATTATCACTGACAAAACTTAGGTTCGTGCTGGTAACCACAACAGTGTTGACTCCGTTGGAACCCTCAGGAGTTTCATTCTTGCTCACTGTTTGGAAAGCGTTGGAATCTACCTGGAGGAACTCCACTGATACAATTGTGTTGCTGGCTACAGAATGACGATCAAGTGGGCTAATCACACCGAATGTGTCCAGTGTCGGTGTTCCCATTGTATTAGCAACAATTCTGCCAGATTCGACTCTTATCATGATGTTTGTCTGGTTGTCTACGATGGGATCGCTCAAGACTGGTTGAGTGGAAATGGATTCAAGGTAAGCATTGGAAGAAGGCTCAACTGTCATGATCGCACCATTTGGAAAAACGGCAGTGACTGAACCGTCTGCCTGAGTGCGAACGATGGAACCCTCAGGTAACATCATGCCGGCCTTAAGCTCTCCAACTTCGTTCGATGCAACGTTGAAATAGGTGGAACTGGCTGCAGCTGCGGTAATAAGCACGTTTCCCATCGGGTCAACTCCACCTCGCAATGCATGATCCGCAATGGATGATAGACGATCAATTGTGCAATTGTCGTATGGAAGAAGACTGTAGTGCGCTTTGTCACAGGTTTTGTTGAAACTGTCGTTCGTCTGAGTCTCACCTGTTAAGACGTTCGGTTTTTCATTTTCAGCAGTTGAATTGTCAGAAATGACGACAGCAGAGGCTTCGCTTCCAATTGATGTGCTTTGACTTTCGCCAAATTCATTGAAGTAACCATACGATACTTGTTCGTTGCTATCCGTGAAAGCACTGTCCATATGGGAAGTGACTTCGATGGGCATAGTTCCAAAGTTGATTGCCCTGCTGACATTTTGGGAA
>QKAV01000255.1 GCA_003247185.1 Crocinitomicaceae bacterium | reverse complement strand
GCTAAACCAAGTCCTATATTTCCATTTTTCTTCGAATTCACTGAGAAACGTTCAAACACCTCATCCGGGTTCAATGACTGGTCTCCGGGATTCTCAATGATCAGCTCATTTTGTGTTAAGCGTATTTCAATCCGGCTTCCTTCCCGACTGTATTTTATGGCATTGGTCAGCAGATTAAACAACAGAGTTTCCAATTGAAATGAATCTGCCTCCAAGTAAACAGGCTGGATTGCAGGTTCAAATTGAATAGACAGGTGCTTCGCATCTATAAAGTCATTCAATGATTCAATCGTTGTTCGAAGCTCAGCCACGAGATCAACTGCTTGCTCCTTATTTATCTCCTGTTGTTCCAATTGAGCAATCAGTAACATACTCCTGTTCAATTTTCGAAGCCGGATCAATGCATGTTCCAGCTCACCCAGTTTTTGATGTTGCTCCTCATTGAGTTCCATTTGCGACAACTGCTCGACCTTTGACAATAAGATCGCAATGGGAGTCTGCAGTTCATGAGAAGCATTTTCCAGAAATTGTTTTTGTTGTTCAAACGATGCCAGACTTGATCGCATCAGGAGTTCTACCCGCTCCTGCAATTCATTGAATTCCCTGATTCGCGTCCGCTCCAATTGCGGAACAGTTCCTTTCGTTAGCTTGAACGTTCCCAATGTATGCAGGATATGCTCAAAGGGCTTCCAGACTTTTTTCGAAATAATGAAATTGATAAAAATGAATCCGAGGATGAGTACAAGAAAGAAAATTCCCGTGATCAGACTGATGGTTGTAATGATCTCCTCCTCGCTTTCCACATTGGTTGCAACTCTTATTTCATATACTTCTCCGTTACTGTTTAGGGTATCGCTATATACTCTGAAACGCTCCATTTCCCTGTCATCTCCGACTTCTTTTTCATGCACCGTTTCAACTCCCGGATATGTCACGTTAGCCTTTTTCAGTTGCTGAATTGTGACATCTGCATCCAATAGTGTTGTATAGTCAATTACCTGATGAAATACCGCTGTATCTCCCGAAACTTTAATCAAATTTGATTTGACCCGCTGAACAATACCTGCATGCTGCTCATCCAGTTCTTCTATCCAGAGATCATTGAGTACCCAATGGTAGATCGGAATACTGATCAATAAGACCAGAAAGGCGTAGAAGGAGAAGACTCTCAGCGGATATGTCAGCAACCTTCTTACTCGTGCCATTTGTAGCCGGTTCCGTAAATCGTTTCTATTTGCGGTGTAGCACCACCCTCCTTTAGCTTTTTCTTAAGGTTCTTGATATGCGCATAGATGAAATCATGCGAATCAAACATGTCCGCAAGATCTCCTGACAAATGTTCGGCAATGGTTGCCTTAGACAAAACACGCTGCCTGTTTGCTATAAAGAACAAGAGCAGATCCAGTTCTTTTTTTGTCAGATCAATCAGACGGTCTTCCACTCTTACTTCGCGTGAAAGCAGGTCTACATCAACGTTTCCCGTATGTAGAACATTGTTGCTGTCAAATTGCCTCCTTCTGATCACCGCCTGAAGTCTTGCCAGTAATTCGGCCTTATGGAATGGTTTTGACAAATAATCATCCGCTCCAATCCGTAAACCTTCTATTTTATCTGCTAATGTGCCTTTCGCGGAAATAATAATGATGCCCGTATTATCTGCATTTTCTTTCATTCGTTTCATCACTGCCATGCCACTGCCATCCGGAAGCATCAAATCAAGAAGAATACAATCATACGTGTACAACGCCAGTTTCTCATTCGCTTCTTCCACACTGCATGCCGAAGAACAGGAAATGCCTTCCGCGTTCATCAGAGCTGACAAATCGGCTAAAATTTCTTTCTCATCTTCTACTATCAGAACTTTCATTGTACCAAGTAAACTACGAATTCTGTAGCAATTCTGAATGAAGACCTTTTCGGTCATTCATCCGCCGCAGTGATTTTTCCTTTGGAAGATATCGTGTAAACCTTTCCGGCTTCCAATTGATCAAAAAAAGAAACTTCTCCATTTATCCAACGAACTTCCAACTGATCCAATACCGTATCTTTCCCAAGTCCATAATAGAGAATCCTGGTAGATTGCGAAGCTTGTCCACTGCCACCATCAACCTCCCGGATCATAGGTTTTCCACCCTCATGAAAAACGACTTTGCACCCGTAACAATCCCGGTTAATACCATTTTCTCCGATAAGTTTCACTCCGATCCAGTTGCCGACCTCCATTTCATTCTCGTAGAGTTTGATCTTCTGATCAATTTTATAAAAAGCTCCCCACGGCAGCTTAACTACACTGGAAACAATATCCAGATCTCCGTCACGGTCGTAATCGAATATCACAGAGCCACGGTGCGAAAGAAAATCATTGACACCTGATGAGTCGGAAACATCCGTAAACTCTCCTTCGTTGTTTCGGAAAAGCACATTGTAGTCCTTTATACTTGTTTTAGGAACTAATGTCGCTACATTCCCTTTTGACACATACAAATCCAGATCTCCATCAAATTCCATATCAAAAAACAGAGCACTCCAGCTGGTCCCACGGATCGTATCTTTCACGAAAGTCAAGTCCATCTGCATGTCCTTCGCCACATCTTTAAACCGGCCATCTTCATACGTCATCAGGTAATTCTGTCCGATATTCGTTAAGT
Source organism: Crocinitomicaceae bacterium (assembly GCA_003247185.1). GTDB lineage: Bacteria > Bacteroidota > Bacteroidia > Flavobacteriales_D > Crocinitomicaceae > UBA4466. The sequence continues at coordinate 62 of QKAV01000255.1, read as the reverse complement.
AGTAATCCAGATCCGCATCATTATCGTAATCGCCCTGCCCGATTCCCATACCGTACATTTTG
>QKAV01000113.1 GCA_003247185.1 Crocinitomicaceae bacterium | reverse complement strand
GATAATCATGAAAAAGAATTACTTAGTAAGTTTGCTCTAATGGCCAATCAGTTTTTCAAGGGTTATGATTATTATCTCGCGGCGCATAATGGTAAAGAGTTCGACTTTCCTGTTATCGCAAGACGATTGCTGATCAATGGCCTGCCCCTTCCCTCTATATTTGATATAGCAGGTCGTAAGCCATGGGAGGTATCTCATATTGATACAATGGAATTATGGAAATTTGGTGATTATAAAAATTATACTTCACTCGATCTTCTGGCCACACTTTTTGGAATTCCAACACCAAAGGATGATATCAGAGGAAGTGAGGTAGCCTCAGTTTATTGGATAGAAAATGACCTCCCCCGTATCGTGTCATACTGCCAAAAAGACACGATAACTGTCGCCAGGCTTTTTCAGAAATATCGCGGAGAAATACCTGTTACAGAAAATAATATAATGTTTATAGAAGAATAATCCTCCTCAAAAGGTTAATGTATCACTTAACCATTATGCAAATAAATATTTATCAACATAGTCCTAAAATCACAATCAATATAAGTAATTTTGGACCATGGAAGAAAGCTCTAAAACCTCATTTCAGGAAAAAACTGACAATACACGTCGGCGTACCCGTGACAGACTGATCCCAACCCTTGATATTCTGGGCAAGATACCTCCTCAGGCTGTTGAAGTAGAGGAAGCTGTACTTGGTGCAATTCTCATAGAGAAAAATGCGCTCTCCGCTGTCATCGATAGCCTGAAACCTGAAGTCTTCTATAAAGAAGCACACCAAAAGATTTACACTTCAGTTCAATCATTATTCAACCGAAGTGAGCCTGTGGACATCATAACTGTAACGAATGATCTGAGAAATCGTGGCGAACTTGAGATTTGCGGAGGGGCTCTATACATCGCACAATTGACAAATAAAGTCACCTCTTCCGCAAACATTGAATTTCATGCCCGTATTATAACTCAAAAATTTATTCAGAGAGAATTAATACGGGTTTCCAATCAAACGCTTGGAACAGCATACGAAGAATCAGCTGATGTACTGGAGATGCTCGATGATGCTCAGCAGAGGCTGTTTGAGGTAAGCGAGAATAATTTCAGAAGAGGATACGACACGATGCAATCGCTGGTAAAAAAAGCTATCGATGAAGTACAAAAAGCAAAGGAATCTGAAGGCCATTTTACCGGAGTTCCATCAGGATTCACTGATCTCGACCGTATTACAAGTGGTTGGCAAAGAACAGACCTCATTGTACTCGCAGCAAGGCCAGGTATGGGAAAAACAGCATTTACACTTACCATGGCTCGAAATATGGCGGTTGAGCACAAACGCCCTGTTGCTGTTTTTTCGCTTGAAATGGGCGCAGTTCAACTGGTAACACGTCTGGTTGCTTCCGAAAGCCAACTGCCTGCTGACAAGTTACGTAAAGGTGATCTTAAAGATTACGAATGGGAACAATTACATGCCAGAATTGCCGCACTAGAAGGAGCACCTATTTTTATTGACGATACTCCTGCCCTTTCAGTATTTGAACTCAGGGCAAAATGTCGAAGACTTAAAGAGCAATATAACATCGAAATGGTCATGATAGATTACATTCAACTCATGACGATTGGAGGCGGAGAGACAAAAGGAAACAGAGAACAAGAGATCAGCACAATAAGCAGATCATTAAAAGCACTGGCAAAAGAATTAAATCTTCCGGTAATTGTATTGTCGCAGCTAAACCGTTCGGTAGAGACGCGTACTGGAACAAAAAGGCCCATGTTGAGCGACCTCCGTGAATCAGGAGCCATTGAACAGGATGCTGATATCGTAATGTTCATATATCGTCCCGAATATTATAAAATAGATCAATATGAGGATGGTAGTTCAACTATGGGAAAAGGAGATATTATCATAGCAAAACATAGAAACGGGGCACTTGCTGATGTCAGGTTGAGATTTGTAGCTCAATTTGCCCGGTTTGAAGATGATATCCCCAGTGAATTTGGTGATTATAATCTGATGTCTCCCGGAAATGGCTTCGACCAACCAAAAACAATGACGCTTCCTTCTAAAATGAACAACGAAGACGTAACTTTTTGAATGAATCCATCTGTCGAAAAATGGCTATTCAATTAGCCTCCTGATTTTTATGAAGAAAAACTTATTGATTATCTTTCTGCTTTTAGCCAGTCAACTACATGCAACCTGGTTACTCATCCCTATGGATGAGAAACAGAAAAATCATCTTAAAGCATATGGAATAGCATATTGGACTCTTGAAAGGCAAATCGATATTGACTGGCTTCTAAATTACAGAGGAGGAAGCTTTTTGATGCCCTACAACAAAATAATTGAAAATGAATGTGCTCTCCGGGGTGTTTCTTCACAACCAATTGCTGACGTTCAGGCTCAGTCAATCCTTAGTCAGATTGCTCAACCAGAAGTCAACATGGATGTAGTAAAGTTACATAAAGCTCCACGTGTAGCTGTTTATTCCCCAAAAAATAAGCTACCCTGGGATGATGCAGTTACATTGGCTCTTACATATGCTGAAATCCCCTATGATGTAATTTATGATGACGAGATGCTAGCAGGAGTTTTGCCGACATATGATTGGTTACATTTACATCATGAGGACTTCACGGGTCAATACGGGAAGTTCTGGTTTCGTTTCCGCAATGCTGAATGGTATCAGCAGGATGTAAAACTCGCTGAAGCCTCAGCGGCCAGACATGGGTTTGCGAAGGTATCGCAGCTTAAGTTGGCTGTTGCATTAAAAATCAGAGATTTTGTTGCCGGTGGAGGCTATTTGTTTGCTATGTGCTCTGCCCCTGATAGCTTTGATGTGGCATTAGCTGCCGAAGGTGTTGACATCTGTGCCCAGATGTTCGATAGTGATCCAATTGACCCTATGGCTCAACAAAAACTTGACTACTCGAAATGTTTTGCCTTTACAAACTTTGCTATCTCCACCAATCCCAATGAGTATGAAATCTCTTCAATTGATGTAGATCCGGATACCCGGACAGGATTAAATGAAAACAATGACTATTTCTCACTTTTCGACTTCTCAGCCAAATGGGATGTTGTTCCCACGATGTTATGTCAGAATCATGTAAGAATTATAAAAGGCTTTATGGGGCAAACTACTGCTTTCGGAAACCAGTATCTGAAACCGGAGGTAGTAATTATGGGTGAAAACAAACCTAGGAATGAAGCACGTTATATTCATGGTGAATTTGGCAATGGAACCTGGACTTATCTTGGGGGGCATGATCCGGAAGATTATCAACATTTTGTTGGCGATCCACCAACTCAACTTGAACTGCATCCAAATTCGCCCGGTTACAGGCTTATTCTCAACAATATTCTTTTCCCCGCTGCAAAAAAGAAAAAGCAAAAAACTTAAAATCTCTGCCTCTGGCAGAATAAGTATTGCTATAAATTAATTCTCATCCTGTATCTGCTACTAATTACAGGATCCCCATTTGAAGTCTTCCCGTTGAAAACAACATTGGCGTATGCAATACAACTGTCTTTACTCAGATAATCCAGGGTTCCCTTATTGACTTCAAATCCCGGCATTGTCAGCGTTGATCTACCTCCCCTGAGATATGGGCATCCTGGTTGCATCCATAAAGAATCATTGATCGTAACAATAAACTGATCATGTTCACGTCCTTTGCCATTACTATTACCTTTCACTACAAACCGATCATCTGACGGTTGATAAAGCGTACCATTACCTCCAATCCAATGCGTCTTCCATGTGCAATTATATCTTATATCATATTCATAATCATACCCAAAATCGATCAAGCCATCCCGAACTGTATATGAAAACCGTGTATTCTGACCTGTTGTATCCGTTATACCTGCTAATTCGATCTCTCCTCCGACATGATTCGTCCCGAAATAAAAATCATCATTAAAAACCAGGGTGGCTACTGCTCCTGGTTCAAAAATGAAGCTATGAACAGTGAGGGTTAAGCTTCCTTTACGGAATTTTCCATCAGGGCATAGCTTTCCATCACCGTAATCAAGAACTACCTGCTGACCATAACGTATTAAATTGGCAGAATCATACCGAGAGTCTGTACCGATCACGATAGCTGAATCTAATAAGGCACCAAACAGAAATTTGTAATGATAAGCAAACAAGCCCTCTGCCCGTAATTGATCTTCGACGATGCGCTTATTCCATTCAAAATCAAACCGACTGGTCTCATCTATTTTACAACCACTATTTAAAAGTAATAGCACAAAAAAAGCTCCAACAACCCTAGAGTATTTCATAATTCATCGATTTTCCGTTCAAAAATCTGAAATGCATAATCTAATCCAGCCGGATTGAGAAATTTCCTATGACTGGTAAGGTTCCACTGTTTAAAATCAACCTCAGGAAACCATGTATCAGCCTCAACATCTTTATAGATTCGTGTTATATAAAGTTTATTTACCAAAGGTAGAAAATGTCGGTAAAGCAGACCCCCACCAATAATAAATGGATGGCTTTCTTCAGGGCATATGCTGATTGCGTCAGATGGTGACGGAACAATATGACAACCCCCAACAGAATGCATCGTGGTTGAAACTACTATATTAAGTCTTCCTGGTAAGGGTTGTCTAGGTAATGATTCCCAAGTCCGTCGACCCATTATGACAGGCTGTCCAAAAGTCACTTCCTTGAAATGCTTCAGATCCTCCGACAGATGCCATGGCATGGTTCCATTGAGTCCTATCGCCTGATCATTTGCAAATGCTACTATAATAGAAAGATTTTTCATCAACAGGAAGTTTAATTCAAAGGTATAACGTAAAACGGCCAGATTAGGTACTCATCATGAAAGGAGAACTCAATCATTTACTCCTCAGACAGCTATCTCTCCTTTTATGTGCGGATGATAATTATAATTATCCAGTTCGAAATCGTTGAAGGTATAACTGAACAATGTTTGAGCTTGTCTAATTTTAATTGAAGGCAACTGATATGGCTCTCGGTTTAGTTGAAGTTTTGCCTGATCAATATGATTAACATATATATGCGCATCCCCGAGTGTATGAATAAACTCACCAGGCTTTAGTCCGGTTTGTTGTGCAACCATAATCAACAAAAGAACATAAGAGGCTATATTAAACGGAACGCCAATAAATATATCAGCGCTCCTCTGATATAACTGAAGGGATAACTCACCATTATCTACATAAAATTGGAACAAAACATGACAGGGGGGTAATGCCATTTGATCAATCTGGGCTACATTCCAAGCACTTACTAAATGTCTCCTTGAATAAGGATTTTCCTGAAGAGATTTTAGTATTTGTTGTAACTGATCAATATGTCCCCCATTATACGTTGGCCAGGAACGCCATTGATATCCATAAATTGGTCCTAATTCTCCATCAGGTCCTGCCCATTCATCCCAAATAGATACTTTGTTTTGATGCAGGTAATTTATATTGGTATCACCATTAAGGAACCATAATAATTCATGAATAATGCTTCTGAGATGTAGTTTCTTTGTTGTCAATAATGGAAAGCCATTATTCAGGTCAAACCTCATCTGATAACCAAAAACACCTAGAGTTCCGGTACCTGTCCGATCACTTCGTCGGGAACCGTTTTCCAGTACATGTCGGAGTAAGTCTAAATATTGTTTCATTTCAAATTAAACTTTATGCAAGGTTAAATCCATTATTCATTTTATATCAGTCCTGCATTCAAGAATCTTTGCCCAAGCCTCTGCCTCGTCTCCCCAGCCATCAGAAGTTATCACCCCTGTACCCTTGTAATTAAGGAACCAAGACTCCAACTGAGCTAAAATTGAGGGGTAATTCATATTCAACGAAGCAAAATCATCAGCCATAACAATCCGCGAAGAAGGATCAGCCGGAATCACCAAAATCTTATCATCATCCTCTCCATTGTCCTTCGTTCTTAACACAGCAACCGGTATAACCTTAATTATGGTTCCGGTGGGCAATGATTGTCCGAGCAACATCACATCAAGCGGATCCCCGTCACCGCCCCTTTGGGCTGACTGTAAAGTTGAGGGAATAAAACCATAGTTTAGCGGATAAGGTAGGTAGTCAACAAATCTCACCCTACCTGCAATCGAGTCTGGAAGAAATTCTCTCTTTAAAGCATTATATTCGATTTTGACAGATGTACCAGCAGATATCTCAACGACCATAGTTACCTGATGACCCTCCATAATCGAAGGAAGAGTTGAATAGTCGCGGCTGACACACCCAACCGACAGAACTGAAATCAAAATAACTTGTAAAATGGTTGATTTCATCAAATGAGCTACATCCTTTACTCTCACAAGGCAGCCCTTCGTTTGATTTCATCCCGGATGAGAGATGCCTTTTCGTATTCTTCACGATCAATAGCTTCCTGCATCATCCTCTCAAGTTCATCAATATCAATATCAGCATATTCACTTACTTCAACATCATCATCTGACTCACTGCTCATGTCAAACACGTCGTTCTGTTCTGCCATATCAATGGCAGCCAGCGACATAACATCTTCAGTGGTATATACCGGACAACGAAAACGAAGTGCAAGTGCCACTGCATCACTTGTTCTCGAATCAATCTCAACACGTTGCTCCCCATTTGTACAGCATAATAATGCATAAAAGATACCATCAGAGAATTTATGAATCACTACCTCTGTAACACTGATATCAAATGTTGAAGCAAAAGTCTTAAAAAGATCATGAGTAAGCGGCCTCGATGGTTTCATCTTTTCAAGTTCCAGTGCGATTGACTGGGCCTCAAAACTACCGATAATAATAGGCAACCGGCGACGGCCATCTGCTTCTCCAAGAATAAGTGCATATGCACCACTCTGTAGTTGACTGTACGACATACCAATTACTTCCAGTCGGATCTTTTTCATTCGCGAGACTTCTTATATTACATTAATTTTCAACGATTAGCCAGTAATCCTTATTCCTTTCATTTCAGTTGATAAAACTACAAATTTAAACGGTAAAACCAAAGTAAATTGCACTATTGAAAGCAGGAACAGGCTTCTCAAACAAACTGAAAAGCTAAAAGTTTAGAAAAAATAACTGCGGCAAGCATGTTGGCGTCGACTGTATTATCATCTTCCGTATTTTTGCTCTAAATAAAATTATATATTTATGAGAAGATTACTAACACTTGCAGCGGCCCTCTTTCTTCCCTGGGTTGCGGCGGCAAGCGAGGCCGACCTGAAAGTACCTGATCTAAAGCTGAGTTATTTCGAATCGACTGGAATGAATGGACATTCCCTCCTGCTTTGGGGTATTATTATCATAGTGCTCGGCCTCTTATTCGGATTGTGGCAGTTCATGCTGATTAAAAGATTGCCTGCGCATAAATCAATGCTCAATGTTGCCAACATTATTTACCAGACCTGTAAAACCTATCTTTTGCAACAGGGTAAGTTCCTGCTAATCCTGTTTGGGATTATCGGCATAGTTATCGTGGCTTATTTCGGTTTTCTTTCTGAACCATTTGCAGTAAAGAATGGAGAGATCAGCCGTCCCTTTTTCGTTATAAATGTTTTGCTCTGGACCGTCCTTGGTGTGCTTGGGTCATACGGGGTAGCATGGTTCGGGATCAGAATCAACACATTGGCAAATGCCAGGACTTCATTTGCTGCTTTACGCAATAAACCATATAATGTAATGAGTATTCCGCTTCAGGCGGGAATGAGCGTTGGGATGCTCCTCATTTGTGTAGAATTGATCATGATGATTTTCATCCTGTTATTTGTCCCTGGTAATATTGCCGGAGCCAGTTTCGTAGGCTTCGCCATTGGAGAATCGCTTGGTGCTTCGGCCTTGCGTATAGCTGGTGGAATTTTCACTAAAATTGCTGATATTGGTGCTGATCTCATGAAAATCGTATTTAAAATTGGTGAAGATGATCCAAGAAACCCCGGTGTTATAGCCGACTGTACCGGAGATAATGCCGGTGATAGTGTTGGACCAACAGCCGATGGTTTTGAAACATATGGTGTGACAGGTGTTGCTTTGATCTCTTTTATTATTCTCGCCGTAACCGGAAGTGAATTTCAAGCAAGTCTAATTGTATGGATATTTGCAATGCGTGTCCTGATGGTCTTTACTTCTGTGTTCTCATACTTGCTGAATGAAAGAATCAGTAGGGCCAAATATAGCAAAGCTGACCACTTTAATTTCGAACAACCTTTAACTAACCTGGTTTGGATTACCTCGCTGGTATCCATTCTTGTAACATTCGGATTGACCTATCTCCTATTGGCCAACGGAAGCCTCGAGGCCGCTGAACCAGGTCTCTGGTGGAAACTGGCTACAATAATCTCATGTGGTACTATTGCTGCAGCTCTTATCCCTGAATTCACCAAAGCGTTTACCAGTTCCAAGTCCAGACATGTAAACGAGATTGTGAATGCATCACGTGAAGGAGGATCCTCATTAACAATACTTTCAGGCATCATCGCGGGAAACTTTTCCGCCTTCTGGAAAGGAATGCTGATGGTTGGACTAATGGCTATTGCACTGTTTACTGTCAATGGAATCCATACAGATGTAGTCACCGGTGCCACCATCTTTGGAAGTTACCCGGCGATCTTTGCCTTTGGTCTTGTAGCTTTCGGAATGCTTGGCATGGGTCCTGTAACAATAGCTGTTGACTCTTATGGCCCCGTAACCGATAATGCTCAAAGTGTATTTGAACTTTCAAGAATCGAGCAAATCCCAGACATCAGGGAAGAAATAAAACGTGATTTTGGATTCGAACCTGACTTCGAAAGAGGCAAACATAACCTTGAGGAGAATGATTCTGCCGGCAACACTTTCAAAGCTACAGCCAAACCTGTATTAATCGGAACAGCTGTTATTGGAGCTACGACTATGATTTTCGCAATCATTCTTGTTTTGAAGAATACCATTCTTGCCAACGGACAGAGTCTTCTTAACATTCAACTCACTGATCCTTCTGTTATCCTTGGATTCATGACAGGTGGTGCTGTGATATACTGGTTTAGCGGTGCCTCAATGCAGGCGGTAACAACCGGAGCTTATCGCGCTGTAGAATTTATAAAAAAGAATATCCGCTTAGACAAAGATGAAGCTGATATCGAAGATTCAAAAGCAGTAGTAAAAATCTGTACTCGTTATGCCCAAACCGGTATGTGGAATATTTTCGCTGTTATATTCTCCCTTACACTGGCATTTGCCTTTTTCAATCCCAACTTCTTTGTAAGTTACCTGATATCAATTGCTGTCTTTGGGCTCTTCCAGGCCATGTACATGGCTAACGCTGGAGGGGCGTGGGATAATGCCAAAAAAGTTGTTGAGGTTGAGTTAAAAGAAAAAGCAACACCTCTGCACGATGCTACAGTAGTTGGAGATACAGTCGGTGACCCATTTAAAGACACAACAAGTGTTGCTCTGAATCCTATTATCAAATTCTCTACACTTTTCGGATTACTTGCTGCCGAAATATCTATCGAACTACTGGTTCATGCCGACAAAACCGGATCCTTTAATATTGGTCCGGTGATTGGACTTTTCTTCTTTGCCATCGGCCTATACTTTGTTTACCGTTCATTCTACGGAATGAGAATCAAGAGATAGTTTATTTAAGTGCTTATACATACAAGCCCTGGTTTCTTTAGTAACCAGGGCTTGTTTATTTTTCATTGAACGGACTACTATTGAAGTCCCGTAAATAGAATAAGCCTCAAACCTTTCCCCGATCTCAACTTCCTATAGGAAATAATCTGATGACTTTTGGTACAAGAGCAATACAATTGCATCTACACCCTTAACGTTCATACACCCTGCCCAGTTCATCCATCTGCGAATCTGACAATCCTTCCGGTTGAAATCCTGCCTGACGAGCAGCAATATAAATCTGGGCTGATTTGTTAAGTGTGTCTATATTATCAAAACAATCAGCAATGTCTTTCCCAACAGAAAGAGCACCATGTTTCTCCCACAGTACCACATCATGGTTTGTAAGCGCTTCGAGAGTCAACGCTGCTAAAGCATTACTTCCAGGCTTAGCATAAGGAAGTACTCCCACACCTTTTTGAATAAAAATACGTGTTTCCGGAATCATCGACCAAAGAATTTTCGTCAGGAATGAACCATCAAGGAATAGCCGATTATGTGTTAAAGCTATAAGTTCAGTCGGATGTGTATGAAGTACTGTAGTAAACCCTCTCAAATCAGACTTCAAAAACTCTTGAATAGCAAAATGCGAAGGGAGCTCTGAACTCGGGCTAATCCCGGGGGCGGCCCACACCTCACAACGCCTCCCATCGATTCCTACTTTAATGAAGCATCCTTTCTCCACAGGTTGTTGCGCAACATCCCTCATCCTTGTCCCTGTGCCTGTCAGATAAATAACATCGCCAGCAAGCAAAATGAATGGGCGTTCCAATTGAAACTCTGACAACTGTAACTGAGGTAAAACGCACCAATCAACTGCACTGGCAGTAATGTTAACCGATAAATTTCCGCCATTTCGTTCTGCCCACCCTTTTTGCCATAATAAGGAGGCAATACCGGCAATCGAAGTCAAAATCCCAAGTACATCCATAGATGAATATTCTTCATTTACAATCTTCATAAAAACAACAAATTACCTGCCAGAATTCAGTATACATATTGTCTTCCAGGCGATTTAATATCCGATAAAGTAAATCCCGGGTACAAAGTTATACAAAAGCAAACTGTAGTGTTATATCACGTATTTTTCTAACACTCAGATTCCATTTTTGATAAAAATGACAACTGTCGGAGATGAATTCCAAAAATCAACTCTATACCGATTCACAGACAGATGAGGTTATCGTTTCACCATTAATCTTTATTCTCCTGTTTAAATTACAGGAAGGTTCGCGAGGTTTGAAACTCGAAAAAACTGTATAAGATTGAGTTTTTAATTCCGTAAAGCATATGTATCATATCCCAATCAAAACTAACCGGAGCAAATTACCACATTAACATCTAATTATCAGCCGATAACAGCTTGTTTCCCTTCTGATGATAAAACTTCCCGAACATGAGATGGATTAATTACTCTTTATTCAATCCCTGTCCTGTTTATTTTATGTAAATTCGTGATAAGATCATACTCTGCTGCCTGAACAGGCAGCAAAGATATCAGACTGCATCCGCAGTATAGAAAATGGGCAGGTTAAACGATAAAGCCCGTTTGGTGGTCTTAATTATAGTTGTTATAAAAGCTCTGTAGCTAAAACCATGCCAGAAATTACATATAGTCAACACAGATACATATGTAAAATACTCGGAGAATACTGTAATCATAGGCCTTTCATAGCAAAAACATATCTTTGTCCTATCTTTGGTATGAATCTGTAGTGTCTTTAACACAAAACAAGACACAAACAACACGTAATCAAACAACTAAAAAGCAACTTTTTGTGATATATTATCACGAATAAATTTTAAGAAAAATCAAAAATACTCAGAGACTATCTAAGATTTGGTTTCAAATTCTGTTAAGCATTTGCCGTGTATACACCAACTGCTAATAGCAATCTCAGAGTATCAACATGGATAGGCCGCTTTCTGCCTTTTATTTTCCTGTCCCTATCAACACCTCTGCACACCCCACCGCTTCTTGAGGTTTTAACAGATTGACTGTCAATCAGAGCTACAAAGGATGACTCTTTTTCCCAGGCTTTCTTTCGGGTTATGTCTTCTGGCAACTTGTACATAAGTTCCATGGTTCCAACATCGCGCTATTTAGTGAAATAGTAATAACCAGGTTTCCAAAATGGAAAACTAACCGGAAGTATACACCACTGGCAGCCTGTTTTAAGCAATTAGAAGATGGTATCAAATATTTCCCTTAACCTGTATTCCCGTTTTCTTATGTCCATTATAAAGCCTGATATTGCTTTCATTTGACTATTGGGATGGTTGCCGGGATATGTTTTCATGTTTCTTTATTTGGATGAATTCCTCACAGATAAAAATTATACCCTCAGCTAATACACTGATAATTAATTTTTTATGTCATATTATACGATACTTTTCTACCCTAATTAATTCCTGTTAACAATTTCATAGCAGTTTCCAAGCATGTAGTTAGATTATTGTAAAACCTGAATTACTGGTAACATGGCAGCCCATATTGGACATCATACTACTGTAGCAATCGCTTCGACAGATGCAGTGTTATAATTTTGTTATTTTTGCTTGTAGTTCAAATATAGAAATGATAATTAAGTAAATCTTTATGAACATCAAGAATCGGCTTGTTTTAATGAACTTTCTGCAGTTCTTTATCTGGGGTTCATGGTTATTGACAATAGGGGCTTATTGGTTTCAAACAAAGCAATGGTCAGGGACAGAGTTTGGAGCTATCTTTTCCACCATGGGTATCGCCTCCCTGTTTATGCCAGCCATAGCGGGGATAATTGCTGACAGATGGATAAATGCCGAAAAGCTGTACGGAATATTCCACATCATGGGAGCAATACTGTTATTCACCGTCCCGATGGTTGATGATCCCTCGATGATGTTCTGGATTATGCTGATTAATATGATCTTTTATATGCCAACCATAGCGCTTTCAATCACTGTATGTTATTCTTCCATGCGAAGCAAGGGTATGGATATTGTAAAGGAATACCCTCCAATCAGAGTTTGGGGGACAGTTGGGTTCATTGTTGCCCTGTGGACAGTTAGTCTCTCCGGATTCGAAACATCGGCATTGCAGTTTTATGTTGCATCGGCAGCATCGCTCTTTCTGGGGCTTTATGCCTTTACCCTACCCTCATGCCCTCCGCTCGGGAAAGGACACAAGAAATCAATTGCAGAAGCACTTGGACTCAATGCTTTTGCCTTGTTTAAAAGCACAAAGATGGCATTGTTTTTCATCTTTGCGATGCTCCTTGGTGCCTCATTGCAACTTACCAATGCATACGGTGATACATTCCTGCATGATTTTGCCAATGTAGATGCATTCAAAGATCTAATTGCCGTAAAGTATCCCGCCATCATCATGTCTATCTCTCAGATATCAGAAACGCTGTTTATCCTCACCATCCCGTTTTTCCTTAAACGGTTTGGGATTAAGAAAGTAATGCTCTTCAGCATGATTGCATGGGTGCTGCGTTTCGGACTGTTCGCCTATGGTGATCCTGCATCAAATTTATGGATGATTGTCCTCTCATGTATTATTTACGGTTTGGCCTTCGATTTCTTTAACATATCGGGTTCATTGTTTGTAGAAACACAGAGTGACCCAAGTATCCGTGCCAGTGCTCAAGGATTGTTCATGATGATGACCAATGGTTTTGGTGCTTTTCTGGGAAGCAGGTTAAGCGGTATTGTGATTGATGAATATTTCCTAATGGCTGACGGACAGTTTGACTGGCGGGGAATCTGGCTCGCCTTTGCTGGTTATTCACTGGTGGTTGCCATATTGTTTGCTCTGTTTTTTAAACACAAACACAATCCCGAAGCCGTTGCAGGACTTAATCATTAATCTTTAGCACTTACACTGAACCTGCTTTAACAATCAATGATTCCGGTTCGATCATAACGGAACAATGAACAAGAGTTGTGGAATTGTCATAATTAAATAAGAAACCGAGGCAATTAAACGGTTCTTACCGGTGATGACAAAATTCATCGATGCATGGCAACACAAGTTGCAAATTCTAAAGAATTGAAACCGCCGCATGGATAAAACCCTTTTTTATATTTCAAAGTTGGATTGTCCTTCTGAAGAAAGAATAATCCGAATGAAACTCGATAGCATCCCGGAGATTGAAAATCTTGAATTTGATATCGCAAACAGAGGGTTGTCTGTTTATCATGATGGCGGGCTAAAAGAAATCGAAAACGCTCTTCAGGAGTTAAATTTCGGCAGTAAAATCATTTCAACGGAGAAGACGGATAAACTCACATTTGACAAGCCATCAAATCAGAAAAGAGTTTTATGGACTGTTTTTGCCATTAACCTTGGCTTTTTCCTGATTGAAGCTACAACAGGACTCATCTCCAGATCAATGGGACTTGTGGCCGACAGCCTCGACATGCTTGCCGATGCTTTCGTATATGGAATTAGCATTTTAGCTGTTGGTAGGAATCTGATCAGACAGAAAAAAGTAGCAAGGTTAGCAGGATATTTCCAGCTCTTCCTGGCACTTCTGGGATACATTGAAGTGATCAGAAGATTTTTAAGCAAAGAGCAACTCCCCGACTTCAACACTATGATACTTGTTTCATTTTTAGCTTTAATTGCCAATGCAGCCTGTCTTTTATTATTACAAAAGTCGGACCATAAGGATGAAGCCCACATGAAAGCAAGCATGATCTTCACATCATACGATGTTATTGCAAATATTGGAATTATCATCGCCGGTTTGCTTGTTTTTGCGTTAAACTCTGTTATACCGGATCTGATTGTCGGAACAATAATCTTCGGACTTGTAACTCAGGGAGCTTTTAAAATCCTGCGCCTCGGAAAATAATCCAATGGCTTGTTTCCCGGAAGACAGTTTATTACAATTATCAGACTATAACGACCAATGCGTTTAATCACGACTATCTTCAACCTCATTTCCTGCTTGCTGATTTCACATATCATATCAGCTCAGAAGCCATACCAGGTGGTTGTTCTCACAAGTGAATTTATCTTTCAGGAAGCTTCCTTCAAGCAATGCCATGCATCAACTTTGACTGAAAACGGGAAAGGAGACATAATCGCAGGTTGGTTTGGTGGCAGTTATGAAGGTGCATCTGATGTTTGTATCTGGAGCGCAGTAAAAAAAAACGACATTTGGGGTCACCCGGAAAAGCTAATATGCGGAAGTGATAACACAACAACTTCATTACCTTGTTGGAATCCAGTATTTTTCCACCCTGGAGACTCAACAATTTACCTCTACTACAAAGAAGGACCAACACCACGCGAATGGACTGGAATGATGGTCACATCTCACGACAACGGCCAAAATTGGAGTAAGCCAACGCCGATTCATCCTTTGTTAGGGCCTGCGAAGAACAAACCCATTATTACACCGGCGGGAACATGGCTTAATCCATCCAGTATTGAAACACCTGACCGATGGATGGTTTTTATTGAACGTTCGGAAGATCATGGAAAAACATGGACAATTGTCCCGGTCGATACAGCTAATACCGCTAGGGTTATTCAGCCTTCAATTATAGTACATCCTGACGGTACCCTTCAGGCTCTTTGCCGAAGTAACCAGAACTTTATCATGGAGAGCTTCTCAAGTGATGATGGTTTGAACTGGTCATCTCTTCAAAGGAGCACGATCCCCAATCCCAATTCCGGTATCGATGCAATTACCCTTAAAAATGGATTGCAGGTATTAGTTGCTAATCCCGACACAAGTGGCAGGGATTGGTGGAATGGGCGCAACCACCTTTCCCTTATAATTTCGGAGGACGGTAAAAATTGGAATGAAGAGTTGAGAATCGAGGATCAACCCAAAGGTGAATTCAGCTATCCAGCAATTATTCAATCGAGCGATGGTATCGTACACCTGTCATACACATACAACAGGTCAACTATCAAGTACCTGACCTTAAAAATTGACCGACAATGAGGATAAAAACAAGCTGGTTGTATTATATCATCTGTTTTTGAATTCAGTGTATATTTACACCGTAAACCCTGATCAGAGAATTTCATTAAATAATAAACAGACAGCACAAGAGCCAGAAAAGGTAATCAACATGTAGATTCTTCTGAAGATAAGATCCAGTTTCAATCATTATTATGATCTGATAGGTTAAATAATTGTTTTTATACTAACCATTCTGTTATCTGGAAATACAAGACTGAACTCATATTGATAATCAACATTTCTAACTAAACTAGGTCAACTCCTTCTGAATTCAATAAACTGGTATTGTTCCTTTCCTGATAATAAAAATTACTGTTTCAGATATAGAAAGACAGACATAAACCAATGCTGAAACTAAAATCAATCAGAGCAGTATTCGCTATCTATATAATACATGATACATTTCATGTTAATCTTGTCAATTGTGATTACGACAGAAGTGGATAAATCGGTGATCAACGTGAAGATGCCGATTCAGCAATTATTCCAATAACATCCTAACTTTTGAATTTACGGATTTACACCCCGAGTCAGTTGAACATGATCTGAAACCATCTTTTACACGCTTCTTATCATCAAATTGTAAATAGCTTGTTTACGCTTTCAAAAAAACTAACAATGATTACCACACAAGTAAAAAAAACAATCACTTTGGTAAGCTTCCTGTTGTTGCTTATTAGTAATTCTCCTGCTCAAATCAATGGATTTGTCCACGCTTTCGATTCCATGCATCAGGTTTTCTCAGTTTATTACCCCATGGGGCGCTGGAAAGCAATCGATTGGGACTCATTAAATGGGGCAATCAGACCAAAAATTATTTCCGCTTCTGTAACCGGTGATTCCATTGCTTTCTATATTGCAATGGCTTCCTACATTGACGCCATTCATGATGGTCATACCAATGTCAGACACGGTTGGAATGCCATCAGGGCAGCAGCCCGTTTCAGAGAGATTGGAGGTAGCTATGGCTTCACAGTCATTGAGACCGATGATAACCGTATCCTGGTTCGGTTAGTCAATGACGGTTCTCCAGCGAAACTGGCAGGAATGCAATTTGGGGCTGAAGTACTGGAAATTAATGACCAGCCTATACAAGGTGTATTGGATACTGTCTCTACCCGTTGGGCTGATCTTGTACCTGCCACCAGGGAGTTTAGAAAAATGAATCAGAACCGATTAATCGGAAGAGCACCAGTTGGAACAAATATGAAAGTCAAGTTCATTAACAGGGGTTCCTCAACACCAATAATAACAGTACTCAAGGCTGTTGACGACGGATATGCTACATTTGACCAGACGTCACTATTTCCCTCTGAACCAGCTCCTGAAGTAACCTCCTCCGCTCTGACTGGAGGTTATGGGTATATTAAGGTTAACAGCTTGTATGGCAATGAAGCTGCTGTAGCGAAAATCTATACAGCATTCAGAGATGCGCTGGGAGGATTTATTGCCAACGATGCTCCGGGACTGATACTCGATTTCAGAATCAACACAGGAGGCTACGATGCCCTTGCCGCTGCAATAGCCGGATTCTTCTATGATCAGAACTCCCTGTATGAGAAACAAAGTTGGTATAATCCGGATACCGATTCCTTAGAAAGGTGGCCTTTACGAATCCCCCATTTCAACCCGCAAACGATGGAATTTGATACCAATGCTCAATACGCTCCAGGTATTTTATATACTGAACCGCAGGGAATGCTGTTCAACAAACCTGTCATGGTACTTGTAGGCCCCCGCAGTATTAGTTCAGGAGAAGGTATCCCAATGATGTTGCATAAATTACCCAATTGCAAAACTATCGGCTTTCATGGTACAAATGGATCATTTGCCCTGGTTGAAAGGGCTCATTACTTCTTCCCACCACCATCTGATTTCTACGTCAGATATCCCTATGGAGTCTCTATGAATGAAAACGACCTTATTCAGCTTGACAGTGATTCAACAATGACCGGAGGCGTCAGCCCTGATATACGGGTTCCTGTTAACGATACCGTTATCAATCAGCTTTACATCGACAGTCTTGATGTTGAACTCCTTTATGCCCTTAAGATACTGAAAGCAACTGCCGGACTTGAAATACCGCCAGAAAGCGGAAAAGAATTTTTCTTGGAAGCCATTTCACCGAATCCTCTTTCTCAGCCAACAACAATCAACTATCACCTTCAATATCCTTGTTTAGTTGATCTTTCAGTTTATGATACTTTTGGCCGTAAAGTGGAGACACTTTTACAAGATAAAATGGCCTCCGGTCGTCACTCAGTAAAATTCAATGCTACCTCTTTTCCCCCTGGAATCTATTTCATAAAGCTTTCTACAAACTCAGGGGCCATAACACAAAAGTGTATTGTTCTATAAACCTTATAAAGATAAAAAAGACTAAATATCTATATTGGTTTACAACCAGTAAAAATTCAGGGGCATTCACTTGTTCAAATGAATTGCCGTGAGTAAAATAGTTACATTATCTCTATTTCTTAAGAAATTCTCCTTTGAACCGGAAAATGCAATTGATTATTCCAAAATTCTTTGAATCTTTGAATTTCAATAATAAATAAATCAATTCAAATGTATCTGTTAGGCCTGGATATTGGTAGTTCATCAATCAAAGCTTCCATAATCGATATAAATACAGGCACTTGTTGTTCTTCGGCACAGGTGCCGGAAACAGAAATGGGAATCATCGCGATACGTGCCGGATGGGCTGAACAGGATCCGGAACAATGGTGGCAATTCACCAAGAGTGCCATTAATCAGGTTATGCAAAATGCCAATATAAAGGCATCTGAAATTAAGGCGATTGGAATTTCTTACCAAATGCATGGATTAGTTTGTGTTGATAAAGAGCATAACGTATTACGAAATGCAATAATATGGTGCGACAGCCGAGCTGTGGAAACGGGCAGCAAAGCCTTTCAGCAGATTGGGACACAAAAATGCCTTACACATCTGCTCAACTCACCCGGAAACTTCACTGCTTCAAAACTGAAATGGGTAAAAGATAATGAGCCGGATATATATAGCCGTATACATAAGATCATGCTCCCCGGTGACTTTATCGCAATGAAATTAACCGGAATTATCAGGACTACTATCTCTGGTCTGTCGGAGGGAGTAATGTGGGATTTTAAGGAACAAAATACAGCCGGCTTTCTGCTCAACCATTATGGCATCAACCCGGATGTTTTACCCAAACTGACAGACACCTTTAGTCATCAGGGAAGTATTACTGCCGATGCTGCAAAAGCCACAGGATTGGCTCCAGATACTCCGGTTTGTTACCGTGCAGGTGACCAGCCCAACAATGCCTTCTCGCTCAATGTGCTTTTCCCGGGTGAAGTAGCAGCGACAGCTGGAACCTCGGGTGTTATATATGGTGTTACTGATAATGTGGCAGTTGATCCCGGGTCGCGAGTTAATACCTTCGTGCATGTAAACAGCCAACCTGAGGCTATTCGGAATGGCGTTCTACTTTGTATTAATGGAACCGGTATTCTCAATTCCTGGGTTCGGAAAATTGCCGGTGATGGATTAAGTTATCAGACAATCAACGAGAAGGCTTCCCAAATCGAAGCCGGAAGCGATGGATTACTTGTGTTACCTTTTGGCAATGGTGCTGAACGAATGCTGGGAAATCAGGACATAAATTGCAGCATGCATAATCTTAACTTTAATATACATGGTAAAGCACACCTCTTCAGAGCTACCCAGGAAGGAATTGCTTTTGCCTTTTGGTATGGTATGCAGATTATGCAGAATATGGGTGTAGGCATCCAGGTCATCAGGGCGGGAAAAACAAATATGTTCCAAAGTCGAATCTTCGCCGAAACCTTAGCCAACATATCCGGTGCTACAATTGAATTATTCAATACCGATGGAGCGCAGGGAGCGGCAAGAGGGGCAGGAATAGGTACGGGTATCTATAGACATATGGAGTCTGCTTTCAAAGGGCTTCAATCTGTGGAGACAATCAGACCATCAAATGATGTTGACCTTATTAAAAAGAGTTACATAGATTGGGAATTACTCCTAACCAAAAATTTACATAAATCATGACAATTGTTAGAGGACCCAGGGAATTTTTTCCCGGCATTGGAAAAGTTAAATTCGAAGGAAGCGAATCAAAGAATCCGCTTGCATTCAGATATTACAACGAGAATCAACGAATAGGTGGCAAAACCATGAAAGACCTTTTCAGGTTTGCCATGGCTTATTGGCATACATTGGGAGGTAATGGAAGCGATCCTTTTGGTTCAGCAACCAAATCATTCCCATGGTTTGATGGTGTTGATGCCATCTCACGTGGAAAATACAAGATGGATGCGGCTTTTGAATTCATGACAAAAATCGGAATACCTTTTTATTGCTTTCATGACTATGATTTGATTGAAGAGGCCGATAATATTTTAGAATCTGAAAGACGACTCCAATCCATGTCCTCATTTGCCCTCCAAAAGCAGGAAGAATCAGGAATAAAACTGCTATGGGGAACAGCCAATCTCTTTTCTCACAAAAGATATATGAATGGCGCAGCGACTAATCCGGACTTCAATGTATTGCCATGGGCAGGAGTTCAGGTAAAAAACGCGCTCGATACTACTATCGCCCTTGGAGGGGAAAATTATGTCTTCTGGGGAGGTCGTGAAGGGTATTCGAGTTTGTTAAACACCAATATGAAACGTGAAATCGAACATATGGCCATGTTTCTGACCAAAGCCCGTGACTATGCCCGTACACAAGGATGGCAGGGTACCTTCCTGATAGAACCCAAACCCATGGAGCCATCGAAACACCAGTATGACTTCGATGCGGCTACGGTAGTAGGATTCCTTCGCCAATACGGACTTGATAAGGACTTCAAACTAAACATTGAAGTAAATCATGCAACACTGGCGCAGCATACCTTCCAGCATGACCTTCAGGTAGCTGCTGACGCTGGATTACTGGGAAGTATTGATGCAAACAGGGGCGATTACCAAAACGGCTGGGATACTGATCAGTTCCCCGTAAATGTATATGAGCTCACCGAAGCCCTGCTCGTGATTCTTGAAGCTGGGGGATTTAAAACCGGAGGAATCAACTTCGATGCCAAAACCAGAAGAAACTCTACGGATATGGAAGATATCTTCATCGCTCACATTTGCGGAATGGATGCCTTCGCCAGGGCATTACTTGCAGCTGACAAGATACTTAATGAGTCGGACTATCTGAAACTTCGTACTGAAAGGTATGCTTCATTCGACACTTCACATGGAAAAGCTTTTGAAGAAGGAAAGCTGACACTAGAAGACCTGCGTGAACTGGCGTTAATAAATGGAGAACCAAAACAAATCAGCGGACGTCAGGAATTATTTGAACAACTTATTAACTTTTATATCTAACTCCTAACAAACGCACAACACCCTTTGATAATAAATAATTTACAAGTCATGAAAGAAAAATCAACAGGAAAAGGAAACCGTGCATATATTGTAGCCCTTACCCTCGTAGCTACATTGGGAGGATTACTTTTTGGTTATGACACCGCTGTGATCAATGGGGCAGAAAAATCACTGGTCGACTTCTACATCCATAATATCCTGAATCCCGATTTTCATCTCTATGCGCTAAATCTGGTGACTCAATACAAGTGGTTTGTTTCTGTTTCTTTCTACCTGATTGCTATCATCATCACAATGCAGCTTTTCAGGCTTACAGGTTCTTTCAGGAGGGGGGCAATTGCCGGGGGGTTAATTTTCATCATTCTGATTGTATGGACACTGAACTATTTCTCAGGACCTGTAGCTCAAACTACTGCAGAACTTAAAAGTTGGGCCGATTCGGTTAAAGGATTCGTCATCTCGAGCGCATTGGTAGGTTGTATCATAGGAGGTGCATCTGCTGGATTCATTTCCAAATCATGGGGACGAAAAAAGGGATTGATTGCATCTGCAATCTTGTTATCAATATCGGCAATTGGTACATGGCGACCAGAATTATTTAGATTACCAGGGCTTGAAGACGTATTTACCTTTGTCTTTTACCGGATCATTGGTGGAATTGGGGTTGGGATAGCTTCTATGATTTCACCAATGTATATCGCAGAAATTGCTCCTGCTGGTATAAGAGGAAAACTGGTATCTTTCAACCAGTTCGCGATCATCTTCGGAATGTTGGTAATATACTTCGTTAACTATTTCATTGCCAGGGGTGGCGATGAACAATGGCTTACCAATGAAGGATGGCGCTGGATGTTTTTATCAGAAATTATACCGGCTTCTATCTTCCTGGGACTATTAATCTTCGTTCCTGAGACCCCCCGTTTTCTGGTTATGAAAAACAGAGAAGATGAGGCCATTTCGGTATTAATTAAAGTCTCTGGAAGTGATCGTGCATCAACTATTCTTAATGAAATCAAAGGGACACTCCACGAGAAACGCGTCCCATGGTTCTCTTTCGGTACTGCCGTCATTATTATTGGTATACTTCTTTCAGTTTTCCAGCAATTTGTAGGGATAAACGTAGTACTTTACTATGCCGCCAACATCTTCCGAAACATGGGAGCCTCTACCGATTCCTCTCTATTGCAAACCATCATTGTAGGTGTGATTAATCTGGCTTTTACAGTCCTAGCTATCATGACTGTTGATCGCTTGGGGCGCAAACCACTTATGATTACAGGTGCATTGGGTATGGCCTTCAGTATGATTGCACTGGGGTTCTCATTTTACCTCGGCTCTACAGGTATCGTAGCATTACTCTGCATGCTTTTCTACGTCGCCTCTTTTGCCATGAGCTGGGGCCCGATTACATGGGTTCTCCTTTCCGAGATATTCCCTAATTCCACCAGGGGTGCCATGTCGGTTGCTGTTGCAGCACAATGGATTGCTAACCTGATTGTATCATGGACATTTCCAATGATGAATGATAATACAATGCTCACGGGCTTGTTCAATCATGGTTTTTCATACTGGATCTATGGAGTGATGAGCATTCTTGCAGCTCTATTTATCTGGAAATTTGTTCCGGAAACAAAGGGAAAATCTTTGGAAGAGATAGAATCAATCTGGAAGAAGGTGAAAAAAGACTGATTGTAACAGGTTAACCCTTCCTGCTTACCAGACTACCTCACAAAAAAAAACTATAGACTGGAAGGAAATTAACCATTTCATTTCTTCCATTTTCTTACATAATCAATAAGGAACTTTGACCAAAAAAGAATAGCCTGGCTATGGTTGCAGCTTTCCAGATTATGACCCAGAAAGGATTTCGATATATTGTTAATACTCTTAATTCTACGTCATAATTATACAATATGGTGGCAGGTTCCTGAAAGAACTTTCCCTACCGGCAGAATCCCGGCAACCTTTACTCATTATAATTTTAAGGGATGATTACTCCTTTTCTCTATAAATTCTCAGGAATACCTTTGCAGAAATATCAATTTCCCTTTTCTTAATTAAAGAATGTATCTCCTGTTGTTTTGCCTCCTTTCTTTGATTCCATTTGAATTCGCTAACGTTTTTTGACAAAACCGACTATCTTTGTAACTATGGAAGTGCTAGAACTCCGGTCAGAAAGGAGATGTTTCATGGGTGTAATTCCCCGGACACTCTATCTTCCCGATACCGGTGCCCATTCTCAACTCGAATCGAATTCACATGCAATACATTCAATATAAATACCACGCCAGGTATTCCATACAGAATATTATCAAGTACGCACAACCAACAAGCAATGTCTTATGATTTCTAATCATTGTGCATGCAAATTGAAGGTTAAGACTGATCAGTCCTTGAGCCACCAATTATCAGGTGTTATGAATACAGAAATAGTCAACTCTGACTACCGCTAACCTATACTCAATTAAAGTAAACACTGACAAACATGAGAACCCGGGCAATCAGCGAAGAATGGCTACGTAATCTTAATGAAACAGGAGAACAGCTTAACCTTGCCGATAATATACCCCAATTGAATGAAGTTATCAGGAAGCAGGCGCAACCACTTTTCAACGGCTCCAGATTTCAACTATATACTCTTGACAATGAAAAGCAAAAGCTGATTGGTATCATAGATACTGAAAACAACAGAGATAATCCTCTGGTTGAACTGCCTCTTACCCGCCATGACTCCCTGCCTGTTTGGTGTGCAGTTAATAAAAGGTCGTTACTTATCAATGATATCGAAGTCCAGACGGAAAATTACAACGACGATACCATAGCGAATGATATAAGCAGGCCTTCCGGCTCAATAGCCTGTTGTCCTTTACTCACCGACAACAGTGTTTACGGCATAATTACAATACAGAACAGCCAGAAAAACTACTTTGAACGGTTAGATGCCCTTTGCCTCGAAACTCTATGCAGAATGGCTTCATCAGCTATTTCCAAAATAAACCTGACCGAACAAACAAAACAATCGGTAGTTGAACTGGAAAAAGCAAGAACACTTTTAGTTGAATCTGAACGGATGGCTGCCCTTGGACAACTTACAGCCGGAATTGCCCATGAGATTAAAAACCCGCTCAACTTTGTCAATAATTTTTCGGAACTTACAATTGAACTCGCCGGAGAATTATCTCAGGCACTCGATAAGCTAAACAACCAGCTAAAGACTGAAGACAAAACCTATCTGGATGAAATAGCCGGAGACATATACTCCAACGCACTGAAGATTAACGAACACGGCAAGCGGGCTGATAGCATTATAAAAGGGATGTTGTTACATGCACGAGGACAACATGCTGAACTTCTACCAACCGACATCAATGCCCTGCTGGCCGAATATGTTAACCTGGGATACCATGGTATGCGGGCACAGGATCCGGGCTTCAATATTAAAATAGAATCTGAGTACGATCAGACAATAGCAATGATCAATGCTATTCCGCAGAATCTCAGCAGGGTATTTCTCAACCTTATCAATAATGCCTGCTACTCAACAAATAAGAAGAAAATAGAGTTAAAAGATACCTACTTTCCTGTTTTGACTATCAAAACCAAAAATATGACTGCTGACATTGAGATCAGAATCAGAGACAACGGTTTTGGAATACCTCAGTCGGTAATGGAGAAAGTGTTCAACCCGTTTTTCACTACCAAACCTCCAGGGCAGGGAACAGGCCTGGGCTTGTCGTTAAGTTACGATATAATCGCCAAAGAGCACCATGGCACAATGAGAGTTGAATCAGTTGAGGGAGAATATGCCGAATTTATAATCACCATCCCAAAAAACCTGAAATAATCACGAAAATTTATTATCACAACACATAGTACATAGGAATGGATTTACAAGTAAAAATTATGGTAGTCGACGATGAGGTAGATCTTGAACCCCTCATCAGGCAAAAATTCAGGAAGCAGATAAGAAGTAACGAATACGATTTTATATTTGCCCACAATGGATTGGAGGCTTTAGCCAAACTCATCGAACATCCTGATATCGGAGTAATCCTCTCTGATATTAACATGCCCGAAATGGACGGGCTTACATTGCTGCTGAAACTAAAAGAGCTGAAAAACCCTTCCCTTAAAACCGTAGTAGTTTCAGCCTACGGCGATATGGAAAACATTCGTACAGCAATGAACCGCGGTGCCTTCGACTTCCTCACCAAACCCATCAACTTCGACGACCTCGAAATCACTATAAATAAAACCCTTGAAGAAATCAAAATTCAGCGTAACTTTATATACGAACACGACCAACTTATTTCGATCCAACGCGACCTAAACGTTGCACGCGAGATACAGCAGGGGATCCTTCCTCAGATTTTCCCCCCTTTCCCAAACAGGACCGAGTTCGACATCTTTGCCTCTATGGCGGCTGCCAGAGAGGTAGGTGGCGATTTTTTCGACTTCTTCATGATCGACAACGACCATCTTGGGTTTGTAATCGGGGACGTTTCAGGCAAAGGAATCCCTGCCGCCATATTCATGGCTGTAAGCAGAACACTCATCCGTGCCACTGGCCTGAAAGGGATGCCGTCTGATGAATGCCTGCAATATGTAAACAAACTGTTATGCAACGAAAGCGTAGGTTGTATGTTCGTAACAGTGTTCTATGCCATTATTAATTTAAAAACAGGCCAGATCGATTACGTGAATGCAGGGCACAATCCCCCGTATATTCTTAAGGAAGATGGTAAAGTAATGGCTGTCGAAACCTCCGGAAACATGATTCTTGGTGTTTTTGAGGACCATGAATATAAAGCTATGCAAGTCAGGCTGGCACCTCAACAGGGGATACTCCTCTTCACCGATGGTGTCACTGAAGCATTTAATGCCAACGAGGAAGCATACGGTGAGCAGCGACTCGAGACGATCCTGTCCGCCTCAGTTGGAAAGTCAGCTCAGGAAGTTGTTGGAGCCATTAACGATGATGTCGCTCAATTTGCCATGGGAACCCAGCAATCTGACGACATCACCATGCTGTACCTGAAATATCTGGGATAAAATCTATATCACCATGCTGACAAAGACGATTATAATTCCAAACGAAATGAGCCAGCTGGATGTCATCGCCAATACCTTGGAATTATTGGCCGATGAGTGGAACCTGATGATGGAGGAGACCATGAAACTTAACCTCGTCCTCGAAGAAGTTGTGACTAATATTATCAACTATGGCTATCCTGACAAGGCAGTACACACAATCGAGATCAGGTTCATCCTCGACGGAAGATTATTCACCATGCAGACCATAGATGATGCCATTGGATTTAACCCTCTATTACAGGATGAACCCGACATCACCCAATCAATTGAAGATAGAAAAATCGGCGGCCTTGGGATTCATTTTATGCGCACTATCATGGACCACTTAGAATACAAACGTGCAGACGGGAAGAATATCCTGACACTGTCGAAAAAACTTTCAGGAAACTGAATGCTTGTTATCGGTGAACTTCATATATACTGCAAGTTACCAATTCAAACCGACAGGGACAGAACCGGATGCTTGTATTCTTTAAACTTTATAAGTCAGCAATATTGACCGGACCTTACGTGACAGAGGAGATAAGGAGATGAAGAATTGATAATATGAAAACCTGCCAATGAATTGTGATCATTACGGAGTATCCTCTACGGGTGGTTACAAACCCTTTCACCGATGGTTGTCTTATGGAGATAAACTGACACCAATGTAACGGATAAACACCTAGTAATATAAGACTTTCAATAAGGAGTTTGATTACCACTCCAAATCTTACGATTTACACTAAGCATTATCAGAACCATTTTAGTACCAGCTATTTCAACCCGCTCATTTATTTAAAAACTAACTATCTTAGCAGGAGAATCCTATTAATCAGCAAATAAACTAATTATAGGCTATCAGTTCATGATTAGCGATTCCTGAAGCGATATCTGAAACCACTTTACCCTCCCTTTCAATAATCAATAACTCCCCATTTCATGATACCAAAAGAGCTACTCTCAAAAGAATACATCGCGAAACTTACTGTATATGCTGACAAATCATTTATCAGGGCGATACAGGAATTTGTACTGTTCTTTGCCAAAGATTTCAAATTCGATGAAAGAGAATTAAACAAACTGGAACTCATCACGGAGGAAGCTGTATTGAGTACGATTGAGAATTCCTTTGAACCCGGAGAGCTTGGGAGTTTTGATGTGAAGATAAGCTACAGGCCAGGTGCTTTCGTGATATCGATCGAAGACAAGGGTATACCATCAGATATGGAATACATGCAGAAAAATGAAAATTCAGCTCTTGAAATCCTGCTGATGAAAAACCTTGCCGACGAGTTCAACATTATTAACCTCGGACGCGAAGGGAAAAGACTTGAACTGGTTAAATACATCACCGAGACCAGTATCGCCGACATGCCTCTGAGGCAAGGAAATAATTTCTCAACCGAAAATGAGCCCGAAACAGCTTCCGACACTCCGGTTATGCGGCTGGTAAAACCCGAAGATGCTGTCAACCTTTCAAGACTCGCCTACCGGGTTTATGGCTACACCTATTCTTCCGCTTTCTACTACCCTGAGAAAATTCGGGAACTAATAGAAGACGGACTTCTCATGTCGGTTGTCTCTATCAACAAAGACCACCAGATCGTTGGAAACCTTAGCCTCTTCTTTGAACACAAGGGAGCCCTGGTTGCTGATTCAGGTGCAGCCATGATTGATCCCCGGTACAGGGGGCACAGCCTCTTCAAGGAATCCAAGAAGTTCCTGAAAGAACATGCTAAAAACCACGAAATGTTTGGTATTTACAGCGAATCTGTTACCATCCATTCATACACACAACAAGGGAACATCAGCCTGGGTGCAAAAGAAACCGGTATTATGCTCGCTTACGCCAGTCAGGCCATGACTTTTAAAAAGATCGGAGGAGAAAAAACTGAACAACGACAGGCAGTAGTACTTTTCTACCTGAAGATAAATCAGGAACCTCATAGAAAAGTTTATCTAAACGAGAAATTCTTCCCTCTCCTCACAAGTATATACCAACGCCTCGAATTAGACCGTGAAATAATCATGGTACCAGATAATGAAATACCTGAAATTCCGCAATACCTTTCACTCGTCAGCACCACAATCAAACCAGACTTCAACATAGCCGTGATTTCTGTTTTGAAACAGGGAACAGATGCCATACCCCTGATCAAACATCAACTCAGGGAACTATGCTTAAAAAAAATCGAAACTATTTATCTCGAAATACCCGTCGACAACCCCTGTTCTGCCCTGCTCGTGCGTGAAATGAACAAGGCAGGCTTTATGCTTAGTGGTATCATCCCGGAGCTACGCGACGGGGATGTAATTAAAATGCAATACCTGAATAATGTAACAGTTGATCCTGAGAAAATTGTCCTGGCCTCCGATATCGCGAAAGAACTTCTCGGAGTTATCATGGATGATTACCATTGACAATCTGAGCCATAAGCCTTAATAACCTATTCCTGTCTTCTAAAATTCTTCTGATTACCATGAACGTAATGACAGATTCCGACAACCGATGCATCAGCCCCATGGGTCGCATTGACGCTAACAGTAGCAGCGAACTCGACAAGGCATTTTCATTATTTCCGGAAAATGACCGTGACATTATCGTCGACTTCTCAAACTGCCCCTATTTAGCAAGTGCCGGAATCAGGGTACTTTTGAAAACGAAGAAAAGATTAGTAGCCGGACAGGCTGATCTGTTCCTTACCTCAGTCCCAGCTGATATATGGCAGGTATTCGAAACTGCCGGGCTGCACAATCTTTTCTGTTTCAAAACAAATATGGAAGAAGCACTGCAACAGATTCGTTCATCAAAGAAACCCAAATCAACCTCCCGCACCCTGGTAATCGGTTCAGACAACTTTTCACTGGATATCCGTGATGACTACAACAACGAAGGACATATCTGGTCTGGGAACGAAATTGTCAGTTACGATGAGTTAGGCTTTGCCGCGGGATTTGGTTATCCGGCAGAAACATGCGTTAAGTCGGTTAACGAACCATCATTCTTCGTAGTAGCTGGAAATTGTACGGGATTCATTCAACCTGACGGGATATCTGAAGCAGACTTCCGCCTGACATCCGATCCGGGAAAGACCGGGTTCCTGGTTTCAGAAGCCCTTTCATTTGGGCACCAACCTGCGGCCATTATAATCCCTGATGGTGTACAACTAAATCATCAGTCAAAGATCAGCGAGGTGGTTAACCAGGTTAAACAACATTACATGATTGGCTCTCCGGCTCTTCTCCTTGTAGTTGCCGACTTCTCGCCGCAATCTCCTTCAGTTTCTGTTATCCTCCATCATGATGAAGCCTTAAAAATCAGTACTGCTCTTCACGGGTTAACCCGTTTTACCAAATGGCTGATCCAAAACAAAGGAACCACTCACCCCATCGGACTGAAATTTAAATTATCAACGCTCAAAGAACCTCATACACTTTCTTTACACGAACTTCTCAGATTACACCTCACATTCGAAAACATAAATGAGGTTGTACCAGCTCCCCCTGAATTTATCACAAACAATGCCCGTATTTGGTTGCTAACTGCTGATACCTTTACCAATGGCTCTGCAACCCGTCTCCCTATTGAATCTGATGATAGTTTCACCATAGAATCCCACAAAGCTTTTCTCGCGCGCCAGATCTATTCCGACTCCTCAAGGGTATTCATCAAACCTCTGCATGGAGGGTTCTCTGCCCAGACTTTCCAGGTCTCTTCTTTCGACCACGAAGGGAGAAAAATGCGCCCTACCGTTATGAAGATTGCCCATCGCGACCTTATCAAACGCGAATCTGACCATTGCAGACAGTTCGCTCTTCCCTATATCTTCAACAACAGTGCCAATGTTCTAGGTACCGTATTCTATGGTGATACAGGTGCCCTTCGTTACAACTTTGTCGGTATTGGAGGTGAATCCAGCACATTGAGCTGGCTGACACATATATATCAGGAAGAAGATCTTGCCACGCTGGAACCTATCTTCGACAAAATCTTCCTTCAGATTCTGAAACCCTGGTATGGGCAACCAGTATTAAAAGCCATCCAGCCATACAAAGACCATGACCCCACTAAAACCTTTTTCCCTCATATTTATCGAACGGCGGAAGAACTCTTTGGTATCTCAGCCGATGAACCCACCATCATGGTGACTGAAACGGGCAGGCAAATGCTGAACCCTTACTGGTTCCTGAAACATGAATACGCCCGCAGGTGCGACGAAACCATCAGCTATAATACAAGTATCTGCCATGGTGACCTCAACATGCAGAATATTCTTCTTGACGAAAACCGAAACGTATACCTTATCGACTTCTCTGAAACACGTCCCCGTTCCATCGTGTCGGATTTCGCCCGGCTTGAGGCTATTCTCCTTGTCGACAATGCCCCTGTTGCAGATGATATTGAAACAACATCGTACATCAAACAGTTGGCGCCTGTTTATGAATCCAGTCGCCTGGATGATTTACCAACCATCCTTTTCGACGGACATCATAAGGCAGTTATAACGAAGAACTACAACCTCACCTGCCGGATGCGTCGGTATGCATTCGAATGTAGCCAGAGTAATCCGGACCTTATCCCTTACATTCTTGCCTTACTCGAATGGACTCTTCCAATAGTATGTTACGGGCTCCCCATTCACAATAAAAGGGTATCTATGGTGGTAGCCAGCCTTCTTTGCGAACAACTTTCCCGCCTGACAGCACCCAGGGCCTAACCTCCGCATAAGCAGGCTACTCTCTACCTGAGCGATTATAATAATCAACGAAATTCTTAAAAAGATTCTCACCAGTCCCACACAGGTCTGTGGAAGAGCCATGTTTCCTGGCTGAAGCATTAATAAGCTGCATCAATCACTGGTAACATTGAACTCTCAAATAAAAAAAGTAATGGGCATGACTGCTACTCCAACAATAGTTATCTACTGAGAAATAAAACAGCCTCCTTACAACCTGTCTCAGAAATGTATTTAACGATCAGCGTATGGCTCTTCCTTTATTGCACATTGACCGTAGATTGACCGTAGATTGACCGTAGATTGACCGTAGATCGACCGTAGATCGACCGTGAGATTACGGTTAAACACCGAATCATTCCCGGGTAAACTTATAGACATAACCTGGTGAAACTACATGATGTCAGATTAAAAGCTGTATCGGAATCAGAGAATTCAACTATCTGGTAAAGAATAGTAACGGTTCTCTATAAGTTACTGAATAATTAAATAATAACGCTACCGGCATAAGTTGTCTTTGTTGCTGAGAGTCTGCGTACCGTATATCTGAAAAACAAGGTTGTCAGAATCAAACTTCAAGAATTTAATTCGGAGAATAAAGATTTCGAGAGAAAAACTGAAGCAGCAACACTACACACTATATATCAGACATATAACTAATATTACCCATACCCAATATCGAAGTAACAAAAGAGCTTCGGATTAATCGGCTAACTTCTAAATCTGGAAAGAGTATGTCCATGAACTCTTGATACCCCAACCAATAACTAATTAATAAACAATTGAAACTGCTTAAAACACTATAGTATAGATTGATATAATGTAACCGGTAAAGAACAGCTGTTTGGTATAAAACAGACCGTTCAAATCAGATTGCAGTAAATCTTACGATCCAACCATCGATATTTAATTCATAAACAACAGAATGATATTACTATATGAAATCATCAGAAGATTAAAATCATTATTTAAGAAAACTCAGTAGAAATCAACCTTGAACTACTTAATGATGATTTTTATTTCTTTCGAACGTAATTTTATCAAGATAGATCACACAAATAATGATAAAAAGATTTGTATTAGTTATAAATTTGTATTTTTGAAATAAGATTAGAACCAATAAAATCTATCATTATAAGATGAAAACGAGAGACTTAGCAGACATACCCGATACTTTCCGGTAATAGTTAAGATAGGTTCAACCTGCAAGATCTATCATTAACTTACACTGCGAACAGCACCGAAAGCTGGACTTTGACCAGCTACTCCGAAACCAACAGCATAATATCGCCCGCTTCATCCAAATGATTGACCCATATTGAGACTTCAAAGGATTGTTCCTTTGTTCCTGAAAACCATAGCATTTATTTAATATTAAAGTGTTAACGTTCAATAATTTGCTAAACAAGGATGAGAATAACCGAAAGAAATGGAAAAATGAACAATTTTTTCCTTTTTACCAGGCATTGTAAGCCAAGAACAGGCAATTGCTTCTGTCATCTGAGAAATTGTTGTTTTCTACCTGTTGCTTCGTACTGGTGCTACCTGAAAAGAAGCCACCTCCGGACATTGGTTTCAACATTGGGTAAAACAAACTTGCCGAAGTACATTTCTGAACAAGTAATCTCTGGTGATCAGTTCAACGAAATAATCCTTCCAACAATTTAAAGATATATCTGAATTATCAATCAATAAAGAATATTTTTAAAAACCTAACAATAACCTACTTAATTCATCTTTCAGCTTTCAGAGGAGTTTTACCTGCATCGGTCTCCTTTCGTTGAGAATCTGATCTTTTAAACTGAAAAACAGCTTGGTCGCATGAAGAAAATCCTTCAGCTCATAACAATAATAATTCTGGTCGGAATATCACCTACAGCATTATCGCAGGTGGTTATTTCCGGAACTATTATTAATGAAAGGAATATGCCTGTCAGCGATGCCTCAGTCGTGTTGATGAAATCTTCTGATAGTACCGTTGTTGCATACAACTTCAGTAATAGCGACGGGAGATATACACTGCAGTACAATGGGAAAGAAAAGGATCTGCTGCTGTCAGTTTATGGATTTAACATCATACGACAAGTCAAAAGAATAGAAAACTACAACCAGACTGTTGATTTCATAATTCAGGAAGGAGCCATTAACCTTAAAGCGGTTACAGTCAGATCGCCCAAGATATGGGGTACACGCGACACGATCAATTACTCGGTAGATTCATTCAGAGACTCCACTGACCAGGTAATTGCCGATGTTTTAAAAAAACTGCCAGGAATCGAAGTCAAAGAAAATGGCCGAATTGAATATCAAGGGAAAGCAATCAGCAAATTCTATATAGAAAACATGGATATGCTCAAAGGGCGGTACGGAATAGCCACCAATAACATGACAGCCAGAGATATTGCTACTGTCCAGATATTCGAAAACCACCAACCAATTAAAGCGCTACGCGATGCTGCCTTTTCAAACGATGCAGCAATCAACCTGAAATTAAAAAATGGAGCAAAGAATATATACAACTTCATGGCCTCAATTGAAGCAGGAGTTGATACTCAATTTCTATGGAACACTGGGATAACAGGAATGTATTTTAGTAAAGCCAGGCAACATCTGGCATCTTTCAAAACAAACAATACCGGCAATGACATTGAAACGGAGTTACTGTCATATACTAATGAGAGTCCGGTTTCCAGAACACCTTTGTCATATATGATAACGCCTTCACCTCCCGATATTCTCAAGTCGCGCTACAATTTCAATAATGACAAGGGGTTTACCTTCAATACTCTTTACAAGTTGAATAATAACTCCGAGATGACCGTCAACCTGGTGGGTCTTCACGAGAATGATGACCGGAACAGCTTTGCCCGTACAACCTATATTCTCCCGGGAACTGATACACTCACCATCAGTGAAAAAATGAATTCGTTAGGAAAAAAGAACAAATTAGAAGGAGATGTCGGCATTTTCAGGAATACTGATCAAAGTTACCTTAACAGCATGCTTCAGTTCTCTGGAAATTGGGAGAATACAACCGGTACAATCTTTAATAATCGCACAACAGACCAGTTATATGATTACACTTCCATCAGTTTGAGCAATACAACCCACTGGATCAGACGCTTCGATGAAAATAACCAAAAGGGGATTGAAATAAATTCGCGTACCATTTTTAAATCACAACCCTATCAACTTCAGATTACACCCGGAGTTTTTACCGATATTCTCAACGACAGCCTGCCCTACCAGTCTGTAAAGCAAGATGTGGTACTGAATACAATCGAGACTCACAACAGTCTAATGTTCTTATCGTCAATCGTATGGAATTACCTCCACATCAATCCCGTATTCCTTCTTTCTGCAGAACATCAATCACTCAATTCGCATATATTAAAACCGGAGAAAAATGAGAATTTTTCGATCATAAGCGGTGATTCATTGTCAAATAACCAAAAATGGTTAAGATCAAAAGCCGGTGTATCAATAGAAGTCAGTTACCGAAGAAAAGACCTGAACATAGGATTATCAACACCCATACAGTTTCATTACATATCACTTTCAGATAATACCATACTAAAACAATCGCAGAAGAAGAAGATACTATTTCAGCCCTCTTTACAACTACTGTACAATATTGGGCCCAGGTGGACTCTATCTGGCACATGGTTTTACTACAATCAAAACCCCGATTTAAACACACTGTATTCAGGTTTCATAATACAAAACTACCGAACATTAAGCCGTTACGATAATAAATTGAGCGACTCATATGGTAATACGGGGAGTCTGAAACTGTTGTATAAAGAAATCATGAAATTTATATTCGCAAGCATCGAATTCAATTATAGTCAATACAGCAACGAAGTAATTTATGCTCAGCAGTTTGAAGGTTCTGTATTAAAGACCACCCTGATAGAAGTGAACAACTCGGGTGATTTTCTGTCAGTCACAGGAAGGCTTAGTAAGGGCTTTGACTGGAAGAAACTGCTATTCACAATCGACGGATCATGGAACAAAGGAAACACTCCCCAGTTACGCCAGGGAACCCTGATTGAGTATGTCAACAGAGGGGGGAATATCAACCTGACCACCTCACTTGCCGCCACAGAATCAATTCTCATCTCGAATAAGTGTAGTTGGGAGCAGATAACAGGAAGTATTGAAAAAGGTACAGGGCTCCCTGTTATAAGTAATCTTATAAACATTGCATCTTTGCATATCACCCTGCCAGCTAATATCAGATTAAGTACAGCCTTTGAGTACTATCATTCCCGCACTGGCTCTTCGTATAAAGATTTCTGTATAATAGA
This sequence comes from Crocinitomicaceae bacterium, assembly GCA_003247185.1. Lineage (GTDB taxonomy): Bacteria > Bacteroidota > Bacteroidia > Flavobacteriales_D > Crocinitomicaceae > UBA4466. The sequence continues at coordinate 68,089 of QKAV01000113.1, read as the reverse complement.
TGCCGGATTGGTCTATTCACGCAATCGAATAAAGTTTGGCGTTAACTGGACCAACCTGCTGAACACTAAAAACTATGTTCATTCATACTACGATAATCTAAATAATTATTATTCAGAATATACCATCAGGCCTTCTGCCGTGTTGCTGAATGTACAGTTTAAACTCTATTGAAATGGTTTGTTTGCTTAAAAATATCTCAATCTGGTTTTTATGCAAGAACAACTTGGCCAGAAATGCCTTTGCCAGTTTGGTAGTGTGGCTGGCAAAGGCAAAAGGGTGTAATGCCTGAATGTTGAATTTTCACATTACCGTGTAAAACTAGTTATTATTTTATAATTTAAATAAATTCTATCAACATGAAAACTTTGAAATTAAACAGCCTGAATAAAAACCAACTCACCAGAGAGCAGATGAAATCAGTTGCAGGTGGTGATTGCGTTGTTTGCCAATGCGGTTGCTGCTATTCAACCAGTGGCGGTTCATCAGTTCAAACCAATGCAGGTGCTAATGCAAAGGGTGGATTACATTCGACAGATTGCATGATTAAGCAAACTGTTATAGTATGCTCATAAAAAGCACGAATGAACCCAAAGGTTGATCGGGTTATTCATTTACTGGTATAATTCATCAACACTTTCCAACCAGGCAAGACAGGTTTTTCACCTGTCTTGCCTTATCAAAAATCTATTTTGTTTATTCCTCAGCCAACATTATGAAAAACAACATTAAGATAACTGCGCTGTACATATCAGCAGCATTAGTATTTATTAACATTGCTGTAAATGCTCAGGTTACACCATTAACCATTCAGGATTATTCGGTACTGGATTCGGCAGAAATGGAGGTAATCTACTATGTTGAAACGATGAACGATTCTCTCAAGCCGAACAAAAAGACATCAGACATACAAAAGCTGTTGATCGGTAATAAAATTTCAAAGATATATAGCTGTACGCTCTTTTATTACGATTCTCTTGCAACGGAATTAATATCGAAAGGGGCTCAGAACTACCCGATATGCCAAAAACCGGTATTGCCTATTGAAGTAATCAAAGACCATTCAAAGAAGACGCTTTCAGTAATATACCGAACGCTTACTGAAGATTTGTTTCAATACGAAGAACAGTTTCCTGTATTCAACTGGGTAATACAACCCGAAAAAAAAACAATACTTACACATTCGTGTCAGAAAGCGCAGACCAGATTCAGAGGCAGAGACTATATAGCATGGTTTGCGCCCGACCTTCCGATTTCGGAAGGACCCTATAAGTTTTCAGGACTCCCGGGCTTAATACTCGAAGTAACAGACACACACAGCAATTTTCATTTTCAATGCACAGGGATAAGGAAAATAAATCCGGCAAAACCAATTAAACTGTATGATTGGCCCTATATCAGAACGACAAGAAAGGATTTAAACGCTTTCCTTATCAAGATGTATAACGACCCTTTTGGCTATTTCAAATCGAAAGGACAGACTTTACAGATGATTGAGAACGGAAAAGAAATTGATAAGCCAAAAGACCATTGGCCCTATAATCCGGTTGAAACAGAATAGGAATGGAATTAAAAGACTACCTCACCGCCGAAATGGTAATGAGTAACCTGGCAAATACCCCGCAGATTACCTTTGAAGTTACCGATGCCTGCAATCTGGCATGCGAATATTGTAGTTATGGAGAACTCTACTATGATTATGACAGAAGAGACAACAAGACCCTGAATATAGAAAAAGCAAAGATATTTCTGAATTATATGGTTGAATTATGGGATTCTACACTGAATAAGTCGACCCATAATAATATTTACCTGAGTTTCTATGGGGGAGAACCACTGCTTAATATGCCATTTATTAGTGAAGTGGTAAACCATATACACAACATCAATAATAAGCAACGGCTATTTACTTTCAACATGACTACTAATGGCCTGCTACTAGATAGACATATTGATTTTCTTGTACTTAACAATTTTGATCTTCTCATCAGTCTGGATGGTAATGAGTTAAATCACTCATATCGAATAAACAAAGAAGGGAAAAACAGTTTTAAACAAGTTATTGAGAATGTTGATAAAATCAGACAAAGATATCCGGCATACTTTACCAAGAATGTGAATTTCAACGCTGTACTTCACAATAGGAATTCTGTTAAAGAAATTCATGATTTCTTTAAAAAGAAATACAACAAGATGCCAACCATAGGAGCATTAAATGATATGGGAATCCGTGAAGAGATGAAAGACAAATTCATGAATATGTACAGGAACACTACTGAAAACCTTATTCAATCAGAGAATTATGGTGAGCTGGAAACTGATATGTTCCTTTCCAGTCCGACCTATCATTCTGCCACGGTATATTTGTTGCAACATTCTGAATTTAAATATGAGAATTATAATGAACTTCTTTATGGCAAAGAAATTCATAAAAAGGCTATTCCCTCAGGGACCTGCCTGCCTTTTTCAAAAAAAGTTTTCATTACTGTAAATGGAAAAATTCTTCCATGCGAAAGGATTGGGCAAAATTTTGCACTAGGTTATATTAGTGATGACAAAGTTGATTTGGATTTTGGGAAGATTGCCAGAAAGTATAACCAATACTTTTCTAAGATAGATTCCCAATGTTCAAAATGCTTCAATTCAAAAGGCTGTATCCAATGCATTTTTAATCTGGAAGGACTGGAAGAAAAATCACCGGTATGTAATGGTTTTATGACAGAGGAACAATTCGAGATATTCAGGAATTATCAACTTGATTTTCTGGCACGCCATCCTGAAGCTTACTCCAGGATAATGAATGAGGTCATATATCGCTAATGCTGAATTCTATACCTGGTAAAATGAAAAAGTACTGGTTCTATCTATCTAAAGATGTGTTTGTCTCTTTTGATAAACAACATAGGTTGTTGCTATATAACACAAAGAGCGGCAACCACTTAATTTCATCCGGAGTCTTATGCACCGAGTTAATTAAAGAGGTATACGACCCAAAAAACTTAGGTGTTGTTGAATTAAACTCAAAATACCTGACAAATCAGGAGTGCGATGATTTTATCAAAGAAATTCAAAGACTGAAATTTGGCGAAAAAATTGTTAAATTACCAGATCAGCCGAAACCAATTAATTTGCTTCCAATCCTGAATTTGCAAAATGATGTGGAAAAAATGCTCAATAATGGCGAGCAATTCCTAATTGGAGAAGGGATCAGCGAGTATCTGACATATTTGAATATTCACGTTAGCAACTTTTGCAATCAAACGTGCCGGTTATGTAACAGCTATTGCCATCAAACCAGGTCGTGCTGCAAATCAGTACCAAATGAAACCCTGCCTTTAAAAACCATTGAACAGATTCTCACACAGGCAGGTGTTACACAAACCAGACATATAAACATTTTGGGAGGTAACATATTACTGTATCCTGAATGGAACAATCTTTTAGAGTTACTTAAATCGTTCAATTTTGAGTACCACTTATGGATTAACTTCCAAAACATCGACGTTATAGAAAGACTATCTAACTTACCTTTTCATAAAGAAATATTAATATCCCCACCAACTAACGGGGTTAAGTCAGAAGAGTTAATCTCCCTGTACGAAACGGATGAAACCTTTACTTTGAATTTTCTTGTTGAAAGCATACGTGATGTTGAATCAATTGAAAAAATAACAATTGGAAATACTAAAACCAGAATCAATATAATTCCAATCTTCAATGGTGATAATTACGACTTTTTTGAGCAAAATGTGTACTTAAATCTTGATGATATCCTTTCCGATAAAAAAGAGATGCGAAACATCTTTTGCAATCAGAAACTCAACGCCAACTACTTCGGAGGGCTGATAATCCTGGCTGATGGCTCGGTAAAAGCAAATATGAACTCCGATCCTGTTGGTAAATTTCCTGAGAATTCTCTTCTTGAATTAATCTATAATGAACTAATTCTCAACACCGCATGGAGGACAACCCGAGACAATGAAACATGCGGAGGCTGTTTATTTCAATATCTATGCCCACCTCCAGGAAATTATGAACACGTACTTGGAAAACCTGATATGTGCAATATAGAATTCTGAAATGTTAAAATCTTTTCCCCTATATCGTCAGCTTGATTCGCGTGATTGCGGACCTGCCTGTCTGCGAATGATAGCAAGTTATTATGGGAAGAATTACAGCCTGCAAAAACTACGTGAAATGTGCTTCATTAACCGCAGTGGTGTATCACTTCTGGGAATAAGTGAGGCAGCCGAGCAATTAGGATTTCGCACCATGGGTGCAAGATTGAGTTGGGAGCAATTGTCATTGGAGGCAATACTGCCGTGTATAGTCCACTGGAGACAGAACCACTTCGTGATTGTGTATAAAATAACTGTAAAAAGAACAAAAACATTTGTTTGGGTGGCTGATCCCGCCCAAGGGTTGATCAAATACACGCTGATTGAATTTACAAAGAACTGGATCAGTCACCAAAATGATGGGGAATCTCAAGGGATTGCCTTATTACTGGAACCTTCACCAGAATTCTTTAAACGGGAGGATGAAAAACAGGACAAATCTTCAATCCGTTTCATGTTTAAATACCTTCACCCTCATGGCAAATTTTTAGTACAGGTATTCGCAGCGATGTTACTGGGAAGCTTGTTACTGCTTCTCGCCCCTTTCCTGACCCAGTCAGTAGTAGATAATGGGATCGGTAATCAGGACCTTAATTTCGTAACATTAATTCTTATTGCTCAACTGGTACTGATGATAAGCCGCACCTCAGTAGATTTCATCAGGTCGTGGTTATTACTTCATATTAGTACCCGTATCAATGTGTCATTGATATCAGACTTCCTGATTAAACTTATGAAGCTGCCAATCGGATTTTTCGACTCAAAGATGATAGGCGACATCATGCAACGCATTGATGATCATACACGTATTCAAAACTTTCTGACAGGGTCTTCGGTAAATATTCTTTTTTCGATGGTCAATCTGATCATTTTCGGTCTAGTACTCTGTATTTACAGCCTGAAGATCACGGTCATTTTTTTAGTTGGAAGCACTATCTATTTTATATGGGTATGGGCATTCCTAAAAAAACGAAGAGAAATAGATTTCAAAAGGTTCGCGCAAATGGCCAGCAACCAGAGCAACCTTTATCAGTTAATCACCGGGATGCAGGAAATCAAACTTAACAACTGTGAAAGGCAAAAAAGATGGAAATGGGAACGTATTCAGGCAAGACTATTTAAGATCAACATTCAGGGCCTTGCATTAAATCAATGGCAGCAGGCAGGTGCTATGTTTTTCAATGAAACCAAAAACATAATTATTACATTCTTCGCCGCATCAGCTGTTATAAAAGGTGATATGACGCTTGGAATGCTTATGAGCGTACAATACATCATAGGGCAGTTAAATGCACCCATAGAGCAGATGATTGGTTTTATGCAGGCGGCTCAGGATGCTAAAATAAGTGTAGAACGATTGGGCGAAATTCACAATAAAAAAGATGAAAACTCTGCTGAAGCAGACAAATTAGCATACTTACCACCCAATAAAGACATTCAGATAAATAACCTATGGTTTCAGTATGAAGGCCCGGATAGTGAAATGGTCCTTAAAGAAATCAACCTTACCATACCACAGGGAAAAACAACAGCAATTGTAGGGACAAGTGGTAGTGGCAAAACCACCCTTATTAAACTTCTTCTGGGTTTCTATAATCCTTCAAAAGGAGAAATAAAAGCAGGAGGAGTACATTTAAACGACTTCAATTGCAATTTCTGGCGGTCAAAATGCGGTGCTGTGATGCAGGATGGGTTCATCTTTTCAGATACTATTACAGAGAATATAGCTCCCGGCGATGAAAACATCGGTAAAGCAAAACTACTGAAAGCAGTTCAGGTAGCTAATATTTACGACTTTATTAATGAACTTCCGTTAGGATTCAATACCATAATCGGCCAGGAAGGCTCAGGAATAAGTCAGGGACAACGGCAAAGACTACTTATCGCAAGAGCTGTTTATAAAAATCCCGAATATATCTTTTTCGATGAGGCTACAAATTCACTCGATGCAAAAAATGAACGGATAATAATGAAAAACCTTGAAGATTACTTCAGGCAGGGAGAACCTAAAACCGTTGTTATAGTAGCTCATCGTCTTAGTACTGTAAAAAAAGCAGATCAGATTGTTGTACTCGAAAAGGGGGAAATAGTAGAAATCGGGACGCATGAAGAACTGACTATGAATAAAAGCTATTATTATGAGTTGGTAAAAAATCAATTGGAACTTGGAATCTAATGTCCGATAAAGTTGATGAAATAAACATTGAAATCTATAGTGAAAGCATAGATGACATAATGGGGAAAGAACCTTCATGGATTCTCCGAAGAGGAATAACTGTGTTTTGCCTGGTCATATTTGCTTTACTGATTTTGAGCTGGTTTATAAAATATCCTGATACTATTACCGTACCTGTTTCCATCACAAGCACTAACCCGCCGATTGAGGTCTTATCCCCGTCATGTGGCAGGATTCAGTCACTTCTGGTAAAAAACAAACAAATTGTTGAAACCGGTGAATATCTGGCCATTTTGGAAAACCAGGCAAACCCTCGTTCAATAAATCGACTTCGCTCATTAATTCATTTACTTGATTCTTCATTATATTCCCGGATAATACCTGTTTCGTACGACGCCAGCATTCCCGATCTTGGATTATTGGAATTACCTTATCATGACCTGATTCACACGCTTAATATGTACCATCTTTTTTGTTCTTCCTTCGAAGATAAAGATATGGAAGTAGATCACCTGCAACAATTCAACATTATTGATTATCAGCTAAAAACCCCAGAAAACGAAGTACCCATTGATACAGTGAAAGCCAATCTTATCAACGATGATTATGATTCCTTTCTTCATACCGCGGAAGAAAAGGCCTCCGGAATTTTAGCCAAAGAAACAGAACCGATATTGAATAACAACCAATCATCAATTGATTATGAAGCTGATTTATCATTAATCAGGTTAAAAAAAGATAATCTTGAAACTCAAAAAAGAAATTGCAGGATAACAGAGAACAAAGAAAAACAGGTTTTTATCGACAAAGCCTGCGAGATAGTATATTCCTTAAAAAATCAATTAACTGCCTGGGAGAATTCATATGTAGTTAAAAGCCCAGAATCAGGAACTGTTCTGTTTTGGAAAAACCTGAAACCAAATCAATTGATTGAATCCGGGGAAGTAATCATGTTTATTAAACCGGATAAAAATGAACGAATTATTGGAATGGTGCCAATAACAATAAAAAATAAAGAGGATATTAAAGTCAACCAAAAAGTAATGATTAAGTTGTACAACTTTCCCTATCCGGATTTTGGAGTTTTAACAGGTAAAATTAGTTATATATCAAATATTTCACATCAGGGCAACTTTCTTCTGGAAATAGATTTGCCTGACGGACTAACGACGAATTACAATAAACAGATACCTTTAGCCCAAAATATGGAAGGGACAGCGGAAATTATAACCGCGAACAAACGTTTTCTTATAAGACTATTTGAACCGCTTCATATAAAAGGCAATAACAATGAAAGATAATTTGGATGAATACCTGGCACCTCATTATGTTCAACGCAGCAATTGGCTCCGGGCAGCAGTACTGGGTGCAAACGATGGTATTTTATCAACAGCAAGCCTTGCTATTGGTGTTGCAGCAGCCAGTAACCTGAGAGAGCCGGTTATAATTGCCTCGGTAGCCGGACTGGTGGCAGGAGCTTTATCTATGGCTGCCGGAGAATATGTCTCTGTCAGTTCTCAGTCTGATGTAGAAAAAGCTGACATAGAACGCGAAAGAGACGAGCTGAAAGAGATGCCTGAACTGGAACTGGAAAGGCTTGCTGCGATTTATGAAAAAAGAGGGCTCAGGAAACAAACAGCGTTAGCAGTTGCAAAAGAGCTGACCGAATATGACGCTTTAGGTTCTCATATGAGAGATGAACTGGGAATTAACGAAATAACACAGGCAAAGCCAGTACAGGCTGCACTTTCATCAGGGGCATCATTCACTGCCGGAGGGCTACTTCCGGTTTTAGTGGTAATTTTCCTGCCTATGAACTTCATGGAATATTATCTCTATGGTTTGTCGATACTCTTTCTGGCCCTGCTTGGTGCCCTGGCTGCCAAAACGGGCGGTTCGGACATAAAAAAAGGAGTCATCAGAATTACCTTCTGGGGAACTGTGGCTATGGGACTGACTGCCCTGGTCGGGACACTTTTTGGAGTTAATCCCTAAAAAAGATTATAATGCCTCGGGCGCTGACAGAAACAGACCCGTATCAACAACTTTATACCTCCATTTGTCATCAAAACCGGTAAAACAACAATCCGGTTTATTGTTAGCCCGGAAGATCATAGGAGAATTGCATTACTTTTTTTTATTAAAAGACAGATTTCCATCGAATACATGTTATCTTTGTGTTTCAGGTTATCAGCCAGACTATCATATTATCTGTCAACTATATAATCAACTGTCAGTTAAGCCCACCATACAGTTACTCTTGTCCAACAATTTAACTAGTTCACATAATCTAACCTCCATACACATAATTCAGGTATTTCTATAAAACAACCTTAAATCCATGATTTCCTTAACCCACCTTCACCCCATGTTAGTACATTTCCCGATTGCCTTAATTGTATTGGGATTTGTTGCCGATTTTGCTGCTTTAATCTTCAAACAAGAGACCTGCTTATCAAAAACAGGATTCTACCTGCTCATTGCCGGTACTCTTTCAACCCTGTCAGCAATACTTACAGGTTTGTTTTTTACTTCAGAGATGTCAGGTTCTGCCGAAACCATTCAGGAAACCCACGAGCTATTTGCCTGGGTAACCATTAGCTTACTCGTAATCACTTCTATCCTGCGATTGATTTTAGTAATTAAAAAAAGTGATAATTCGAACTTAAAATGGTTTGCATTTGTTCTTTATGCACTTGCAGCAATTTCTGTAAGCATAACCGGCTACTATGGAGGTACTTTGGTGTACAACTACATGATGCCACTTTAATAAAACAAAATAGACATGAAATCAGTAAAATTAATCTTTGTATTAGCTATCGCAAGTTTGATAGCTTTCTCAGGTTGTGATCGGCCGAAACCGATTAAAACCATCCAGAACCTGAAAGACGGGATTATCGGTGAAACAACAGCCAGTAAAAAGTATGAAGCTTTCGCGACCAAAGCAAGAGAAGAAGGCTATGACACCATTGCCAGACTTTTCGATGCAGCCTCAAAGGCTGAAGCCATTCATGCGGCAAATCACAAAAAGGTACTTGACGAATTAGGTGAATCCATGGAAGACTTCACACCGGAATTCGAAGTATTTACCACCGCCGAGAACTTACAGGCAGCCATAATGGGCGAGTCGTATGAAGTATCAACAATGTATCCTAAATTTCTGGACGAGGCGAAAACAGAGAATGTAGAAAAAGCTGTAAAATCATTTACATGGGCATTTGATACTGAGAAAAAACACAACACTTTCTATACTGCTGCTTTAGCTGCCATAAATTCAGGATCGGAAAAAGAATTGCCAGCCGGATATGCTGTTTGCCCTACCTGCGGCAATACCTACGACATTGCCGGTGTTGATGCAAAATGCGCTTTCTGCCAGACAGATAAAGAAAAGTTTATCATTTTTAACTAAGCAGGCAAAACAATCATTTGTCCTCAATATTAACGCCCTTGCTCATTATGAGCAAGGGCGTTTCTTTTCATATTGATCCTCAATTATCAAAACAACATCGATACATTACTGATAAAATTGAAAATATCTTAACTTTGCCTCTATACCTGATAAAGTTGTGTAGATACCGGAATATTTCAACCAGACAAAAATCAACTCTTCCCTTTTGTTTAGATTATCACCTCCTCTGATTCAGGAATTGTGTAAATAACCATGAAGGCTGATATTAAAGCTACCCCATTGACTAACCTCCATACTTCATAAGAACCGATGAAAAGGCTACTATTATTATTCTCATTGATCAGTATTCTCAGTTGCCAAACCAGCCATGACTGTTCCTACCAGGCCCCTGTTGACCTGTCTGATGGATTGACTGTATCAACCCTGGAAGCACATCACTTAAATGTTTCTCTGTTCAACAGCATAAATAAGGACATTTGCGAAGGGAAATACGGGAACATTCATGATTTGCTGATTATTGCAGATAACGATCTTGTAGTTGAGCAATACTACAATGGCAGGGATAGAGATCAATTACATTTTCTTGCATCAAATACCAAAAGCTTCAACGCCGTTCTGACAGGTATTGCCATCGCTCAGGGAAAAATCAAAAATGTCGACCAAAGGATGTCTGACTTCTTTCCGGAATTTGAAGATATCGAGAAAGATTCCCTGAAACGACTTATCACCATTCAGCACCTATTAACCATGACATCAGGGTTTAAATGGGATGAATTGTCGCTCCCCCTTGATGATCCGGATAACATGGGAGTCAGGATTGACCAATCAGACAATTGGCTCAAATCTTCCCTGTCGCTTAATATGGACACCATGCCAGGTACGGAATACGTCTATTGCGGCCCTAACAGTATAATACTAGGCGAGATCATCAAAAGATCAACAGGACAGGACATCGCGCAATACGCAGAAGAGAACCTGTTTAAACCTCTAAATATAGATAAGTATGAATGGTTCTCTAAAAACGGTATCTATGATACAGGAGGAGGACTTAAACTGAAACCCCGGGATATTGCCAAATTCGGATTGTTGCATCTCAATAAAGGTAAATGGAACGGAGCCGAGATTGTACCGGCTGATTGGATTGAACAGACATTCGATCCCTACATAGAAATCAGGCACCCCTTTTACAGTTGTTACCAATGGCAAATGGTCAAAACAGATTCAGGTTATAATTCCTGGTTCATTCCGGGTAATGGTGGGCAGATTATCGACATTATTCCTGCATTGAATCTGGTAATCGTGATCAATGCCGATAACAGGAACATACCTAAAACTGAGAGAACGCCATTGGAATATCTGGTAAAGGATATTGAAAAACTATGTACTGTATCTGAAAACAGGTAGGGTTTAAGGCAGTCAGTGCAATGATTTTACTAAGAGGATTGCACAATCTGGTAATTAGCAGTAATTTCTATAATTCGTTGATCAATTCTTTAAGTCTTTCCTCACGGGACTTTTCTTTCGAACTTTTCAATTTATATTGTAAAAACCCATTAGCTGATAAAATAAAACTCACTATAAATAGCAAAAACAAATTTGTAATATCTGCAATCGGTTTGTGGTCAACAAAGTATTGGTCAATGATGAAAAAAAGAGAAATAATAGCAATAACCAACCCGACAATACCAATAATCAGATATTCCGATGAACGACGACTTCTAAATAGCAGCTTGCTGTAAGATTTCTCTTCTTCAATCAAATTCTCGAGTTCCCATTTTTTTCTCTGTCTGTCGAGGTTTATAAAGTCAAAGTTTCTCTTTTCAAGTTCTATTCGGGCAAAGTCTTTTTGCTCTGAATTTAATGAAGTTCGTCCAAGATAAATATTATACAGTTCTCTGTCTGTCTTGTTTTTAAATATTTCCGTCCAGTTGTATTCCATTGATTTAATGTATTTTAAAATTATCATTAATGGTGGCTATATAGCCTGAGAATGATTGCGGAGAACGACACTATCATGAAATGCTAAGATTGAAGTCGGTCATGAGTTTCGTATACCACAAAAACCCTTATTGGCTATATTGTGCGTTGGCACCTGTAATTATTTTAATCTATATCCAATTGCCAAATTTAATGTAAAAGTATTTACTGTCACCTCTCCACTGTTTCCTGTATTTTCGATCGACCAATCTGCAACTTTTGTGAAATCTAAATAGTAATCAGCCCGTAATCCGAATTGAAGATTTGAAATGTCGTATTTCAATCCTCCACCAAGTATTAATCCAACCGAAATACTTTTTAATTCATCCATATCTTCAATGCTGTCGAAATGCCTGCTATGACTCACTAAATAATCAAAACGAGGGCCAAAACTTATAAATGGTGTAACCGTCTCTTTAATCCTGTATTTCAACTCGACCATGGTATTAATTGATAAATAGTCCAACGTCGGTATTTCAGTAATTGTCTGGCCGGTTAACTCTCCATTCTGATCAATGAGCGCAAACTCATCCTGCCCCCCTTTTCTGATCATCCCAATGTTTGTTGATAAGTTATAATATTGCTTATCAAGGTAATCTAACCCGGCAAAGATTGAATACCCAATCATTGTTTCATTGTATAGAGGATTAGTAATCATTCCCTTCATCTGCCAATCGAGTTTGGAGACTGATGTTCCTCCCTGAATTTTAATGGTTTGTCCATTTGAGAGGATTGCAATTGTCAATCCGATTAGTAATAATCCAGTCTTTTTCATTTTTATCTTTTTTTGAATACATGTTGTGTTTCTGGTATTATTGGTTCTATCATTTCATAGTATAGTGTCGTGCGGGATTACAAGGCGGGGGCCGATCCTGATACATGACTTTTCTACGAGCCACATACGCCCGAATAAATCAGAAACCCGCATGCACTTTCCCATATACCGGCAGTAGTTAATTGATTTTTGAAATCGCGTAATAAATAAATCCAATAAATACGCTAATCAATGCAGCAATTAAAAGTGCTTTCCAAATCTTTTTCCTTTTATACTCTAAATCTTCAGGATAATATTTACTTCCAAAATGAATATTTAATATAAAACCTCCAAAAATATTCAAAAGGTAACCTATCGAATTAAATGTTTGAAAAGGCAAAACGTAAATCAAAAATATTAATCCAATTGTATATAAAAATCCAAACATTAAAACAGTATCACTTCCTTCTCTGTTTAATTTTTTCAAATTATAGACAAACAGAATAGAACCTGCTATTGACGTAAAAAGTATTGAAAAAGAGATAATAGCCCGTTCAGAAAAAAGCTCAACCAACGAAGTATCTTTTCTTATCTTCTCTTGTCTTTCCTGCTCCTTCTCAATTTCTACTTTTTGAATTTCTGCCACAATATTCTCAATCTCATTACTTAATCCTCTTCTCTTCGCGTTATCAACTGCTAAAAGCCAGAATTGTTCCTGATAATCATCTTTTAAGCGAATCACTTTTAAAAGTTCGTCATTTGATAATAAATCTATTCGTTCCTGAAATTCATTCATATAGTATGTTTATTTAAATTGCGGTCATCGGTGAGTAAATGCAAAGCTGGCAACTTCGGACTTCAATTTCCTCAAATCGTTACAATATTGAAGCAGGCTACAACCATCTATTTTACTACTATCTCGCCTATTTTGTATATACATGTCTGCACCAGCTTTTTATTTGAAATCCAGTCCAATCCCTCTTTTATACAATAGACAAAATGCTTCATCAGACTGTCCATATAGCTTTTCAAATCCATTTAACTGCTCAATGTAATCTTTCAATTGTTTGTTTTTCAATGTTGGTTCATTTTTTAAATCCTCTATCTTGAATAGAAATTGAGAATTGTCTGGATTGGGTGTATGTAAAAACAGAGCATCACTATAACTATTAAAATCAAGCAAAATAGTATATAATTGAAAACCAGATTCTAATCTTTGTGTTTTATCTACCAGTATCTCAAAATGACGAAATAACTTATCCAGGTGAGGTTTTCTTCTCTTAAAACTATTATTTCCATAGCTATACCTATCAAAATGAACGTGCCAATTTTTAGACCAAATATCTGGTTTTTCAAAATCCAGCCAGGTCATTTTATCGAAATCATTTTGAATTGATAAGTTCTTATAGTATCGCTTTAATCCTCTGTGTCGTTTCATGAAATCATAATTTATAAACGAACTTTAAAGTATCATTTATCCTGCTGGTAAGCAATTCAATCAATTCTTCATCCATAAATTCGTAATCATCAGGAATGTCCAAAATCTCAATAGGCGGTAGTTCCATATGTCTGTATAATCCCCAAAGATGTGCTCTTTGTCCTGTTTCCATTACAAATATCAGGTCAGCCCAATTCAAGTCTTTTTCCGAAATTTTCCTGTCACTCTTTGGACTCAATCCAGCAGAACGAATACTAAATCGATTATCATTCTTAAAAATCGATTCGGCTGTTCTACTCCGTTTTTTATTTCGTCCACAAACCACAAGAATATTTGGTCTCTCTGTCATTTCTGCAGTCGCTTTTTAAATTAGTGATATCGGTTAGTATATGCAGAACTGGCGATTGCATGCCGCGTTCCTATCCTCCGTTACCGAAGTTGAAGTGAGAGTCAATGCTTCGCAAAGTACTGAAACCTTCATGAACTATACACATTGTCAGTTGCTGGCATTCCTTATCTTTTTTACTTTTACTATATACCAGGGTACAGGTTCTAAACCAGTTTCTTGGCTATTTAAATAATCTCGAATTAAATCAGAGTCTGGGATACTTTCAAATAATCCATGTTCATTAAGCGTCAATCCGAACTTATCTATTAATTCTTTAGTAATATCATGGCAGTAAAATGAATGAAATGTACCATCACATTCAACGCCAATAAAATCAAATCCTAAAAAGTCAGATATTGTGTCAGCAGTTTCATAGTTCTTTTTTAATAGATTATCTCTTAATCCAAAAACACCATTATTAAAATTAAATCCAGCGTTTTCTCCTGGGGCAAAATCTTCAATCAGGTTATTTGTTTCAGTCTCGGAAAAATCAATGGCTAAAATTTCAATTTCAGGTCTATCCTTATAAAATAAATCCTTAAACTCTAACGCCATTTTCAAGTCAGGAAAAACGTTTCCATATCCAATCCTACCGTCATAAAACCTTTTTTCTGTCCATTCTTGAATTTGTTTAATAGATTGGTCATTTAATCCTAGCTCCGATTTGTCTTTATTATCAAGTTGCATTGTCCAACATAAAGCCCAAAAATCAAAGGCGGTAATGTTAATGCATCCACTACAAGTAGCAACAATCTTTCCATTATCAATCCCGAAATCAATCGGATGTTTCTTAATCAAATAATATCCTGCGTTGTAATATCGTTCCATTTGCTTGCAATTAATGGTCAATTGTATGTGGTCATGCGGGATTTCCAACAGAAATACTGTCAGACCCGCAGGAAAGTGCGCAAAAAGTCTGACATATCAGACTGCAATGCTCCCCGCCTGCTATATAAAGATGGTTATAGCCAGCTTTTATTCATTTACCAATTCTTTGATTTTATTTTGTGAAATAACTCTGTCAGATTTATATTTTAATTTTCCTACTGCGTCAACTATATAAACTCTAAAACTGTCTGTTTCTCCCATTAATTTCTTGGCCGTTTCTCTACTTGTATAATATCTGTCAGTTAATTCTTCATTTTTACAAGCAACGACATAAATTATTTGAAATCTTTCTGCATCAATTTTCGTTAAGATTTTTTCTTGTCTTAAATAAGTCGAATCATTTTTGCTTGACGTTAAAAGAAGAATAATTTTCACTTTAAAGCTAGCATTGTACTCCTTTTCGAGTTGTTCGCTAAATGTTTCTGAGTTATATTTTCTGCCACTTGAGTTAGAAAAGTCAAAATTCATTTTTTGTGCATGTATTGTCGAAACAATACCTATTAAAAGCAAGGTGAATATTATTTTTTTCATTCTTTTTAAAATTGGCTTATAAAGGTTGGTACATGCTGTCGTTGCGAATATTGAAGAACGTCAGTGCCTGATAGGACATGACGGTCAGGAATGAAGCAATGACAAGAAACCGCAGTGTATCCGCGATGCAATTTACAATTTGTTATGGGGCATTTTTTTATCATTTCATCAACAATTTAGTCCACAATCTGGACATTCAAAATCATTCTCATTTTGCCTAAACCCACAGGCAGGGCAAGTCTCCGTCAAGTTTTTAATATTCTCATTTTTATGTCTCTCTTTTATCTTCTTTGGTTTTTCATTTTTCCTGCTTTGAATGTAAGTACAGGCTTCTTAAAATAGGTCGTGTCAATTTCCAACCAAATTATTTTCCCTTTATTTGTTTGAATTATTTTATATTTCTGGTCATTCCAAGTTACAATTGCACCATTAATTTGGATGTATCCGAAGCCAATACCACATCTTTCCGGTTTTTTAAATGGACTATTTTTCCAGTCATTCTTTGTTGGAGAATTGATAGTCTGCATAGTTAGACCTTGACCTTTTAGAAAATCTTCAATTTCTGTCTGATAAGATTTTAAGTGTCTCTGATAAAGAACTTTTATTTGTCCAACTGTGACAAAAACTGCAAATGAAATTGCCAAAAGAATGAATATGATTTCAAATATTGTCAAAGTATTTTAAGTTTTCTCAGGTTGCTCATTTTTTCTTTTCAAATACCCCATAACAATTAATTGTATGAGTAGTGCCATATTGCGTGGTAGTTCACTATCAAACCGCAATGCAGTTTGAGCGGACTACTATGCCCCTAAAACCATGGAAACCCATATTGCCCGCTATACTTTGTAATGCAGTTCAATTTTATGTCATATTACAATTGTCTGATATTTAACAAAGTCGTTTACCTGTTTTGAAAATCTTAAAATCTCTTCTTCAATAAACTTCAATTTTTCCTTTTCTTCTTTTGTCCCTTTTCTTGATAATTTTTGTAATTCTTTCTCTACTGAATTACTTTTTATAATATCCAAAAAATATTTTTGAGTTAAGTGAAATTTTTCATTTTCAGCGACAAATTTATCTATCTCAGCACTTTTATTTGCGTAAATCTTTTCTAAAATATAGGCAGAACGCCAGGCAGGTCTTAAACCACCTGATTTATCCAATGATAAAAAAAGATGAAGAAGTATCAACTTATTATCTTTGTTCATATTAATCCAAAATCCCCAATTACCTCCCAGTCCATTTTGAATCGCGTTTCTTAAAAGATAGGCTTTAATTTCGGGAGACCTATTTTTGAATTTAGAACGGTATTTATTGACAATCAAAAAGTCGTCGTGTGAAACCATCGAACCTCCTCGCACAGTGTATCCAAGTTCTTTCCATCTTTCGTAACTGTCATTAACCACATTGCATATGTTTTTATACTCTTCCCGTTTTTTAAAAAATGGATTGAAAACGAATTTTACAAAAGCCCAAATTGCTCCAATTATCCCTATTATTGTTGCTGCAATTTCAATTCCCTCGAACATAATTAGTCAATTTAATGGTTAAATATTGAAAGATTTATATGTATCCACACTGCGTCATATTATGCTTCAGAACGTAGGAAGCTTTATGCATAGACGGAATATTAGGCGGCGCCTCAAGATATCCAGGCAATTTCATTTCTTGCCAAAAGACGCCTGAGCGGAAAGATATACTCCGGGAACTATCACTACCGAACTCGACAGGTAGTTGATGTTATAACCCGTTTTCCTTTATTTTTTCATTTTTCAACGTGTCTTTTGAATTGTTGTCATTGGTCAACTCGTCTGTCCTGTAACGATTTTTCTCCCATGCAGAAATATCCACTTTTTCAATATCCTCTAATCTCTTATTCTCCGAGAAATTAGAACCTAGAACTATAATTGAAATCCAAAATCCTATTCCTCCAATAAGCAGCAATAGTCTCTGCTTAATCTTTTTTGAGTAGTTTTCTCGTTTCAATTCACTCAAAGAAAGGCCAAAAGTCCACTTACCCATAAGAATGAAAGGTGCTAATAGCAAAATACAGATCATTTCGCTATTCGAATAACTTGCTGTCTTGTTTAGTTCCAACTGCTTTTGATAAGTAATTTCCGACTCTTTTCTTTCCTCAATCCATTTGTCAATAAACCTTTTTTGATAATCCTCCGTTATACCACGATTTTTTAGCTCAACCTTTGCCTGATCTATTGCTTCCTGCTGCCAGTCATCAAGTGTCCCATTAGCAATTGCTATGAGTTCTAATGTCTCGCGTGTCTCTATTGGCGGATAAAATTCTGTCATTTCCAATTATTAAATTGGCTTATAACGGTTTGTGGGTATGGTGACGAACCGCTGTTATAGCCTGTCTTTTTTCTTTAGTTCAATATTTATCAAATATCTGCTCTTAGGTGCATAATTGAATAACACTTCGTCTCCAACAGTACAAGCCGAGAACATCTCTTCATCAATTCTGTACCTAATATTTTCAACAACAATGCTATATGAGTTAAACCCCTTCATCTCCTGACCAATATATAAGGTTCCACTACCCGCTTCATAATCTCTTTTAGACTCTTTCCGTTGAATTATTTTTGTTTCAATTTCCTTTTCGTTAAATCTAATGTCCGAAATATACTTCCAATTCATTCTGTAACCTGTATATAATGCCAATCCAATAAATAGTGATGTAATAACTAATAACATCTCATTATCGTGTTCGTCAGCACCAAAGTATATAATATAAATTGCTCCGGTTAAAATAGTCCCAATAATGAAAAGCAAAGTTGGCAGGACATATCCCATTCGACATTGATACCTTATCTCTTTTATGTCACTTTGTGTTAGTGCCTTTCTCATTGTGCATACATGTTTCTTTTTAGCTTACTGCTATCTTTTAGTATAGTTAAACCTGACGATTGCGCGCTCAAACCTTTCAAACCGTTGAGAAGTTTAAACGGACTAAATCTCATATATAACATACTATCTCGACATCTTTTTATACTGTATGTTAAACTAAATCCCGCCAGCCAGGATAACTTTTTCAAAAATACCGGATTCTTTCAATAATTCAGGAATTATTCACAAAAAAAATACTGATAAAAAAAAGAAATCGGGTTTTACGATTGCTGAACAGGCCTTACAATTGCTTAATCCTTTTCCAAGATGTCGCCTGCTTTGTATGGAGAGGGATAACTATCCTTTCAGCTCACTAACAAAGGTCAAACGCAATCATTTACAGCATTAATCTATCAGAATCAGATAGCTTTGGTTACTTTAAATTCAGTAATACCTTCAACCACAACAGCCCATTTCCCTCTGAACTATTCCAATAACTGCCCTTAAGTACATAGCCTGTTAAGGGATGTGGTTCAACCTGTACGCTTCGCCGGGTTTTGCAGACTGCTCAGAGTCCTATTTACTATTAATAGCTTTATTAAATTCTTTCAAGCATTTTCTTGTAAATCTGGATAAATTTCATTTGAACATTAAAAATATCCTTTCCAACATGATAGATATCTTTGATATCAATATCTGTAATCATTTCTGCTTGTTGGTAGGCGTATTCATATTTATGTCCTATAACTTTATTTCTCAAGCGTTTTAATTTTTCTAAATGCTTCTTCCTCAGACAATTCATTTCTTTTGTCAACTCGTCAATTTCCTTTAATCCTTCGATACCAATTCTTTCTTGTATTTCTAATCTGATATCCTTTCCGAGCATTTTATTCAAATCATTTAGGATTTCATGAGAAGTTAATACTAATACTCTAGAAAAATAGTTCGCTTCTAATTTATTGCCAACAGCCAGACTTACTTGAACATATTTAAGGCCAATTGCTAAATCTAAGTGATTTAAAACTGTAAAAAGTGCTTTGTCCAGAAACTTATGTAACCATTTATATTCTTCTTTTTCAAAGACTTTTGGATATATTTTATAAGCCCTAACTAGATTAGAGGTAGTTTGAATAACCTTGTCATATGTATTTATTATTTCAATCAAGATTGTTTTTTCAAATTATGCCTACGCAGGAAACCATACGCAGGGGCAAATTATTCGGCTGTGTCTCAAGATATCTAGGCGATTTCCTTTCTTTCCGAAAAGATGCCTGAGTGGAAAGATACCCACCGAAAACCACAGATGCCGAATTTACCGGTTAGCTGATATTCGCAGTAGTCCTTCCTTTCTCTCGTCTCATAGGTTAAATATTTCTTTTGCTTTTTTCCAGTTCTTTTTTAGTATTGGTCTGCTCACACTTGTTTCTCCATTTGACGGTTCACCTGAAAAATGACAGAACCTTTCGGGATAGTCAGGATCGCCAAACTCACTCCATTTTTTGAAGGCGTCATAACTCAACGGTTTTTCCACGTTAAATGGAATAGGGATTCCTGTCCTTATGCAAAAACCTGATTGTACGCCCGTTGATTTTGTATTTGGATATTTTGTATCCACACTTTTCTTTTCAGTTTTCGGAGGTGTATCCGAGGTAACTTTCTTCACAGAAACTCTAATTTCATCACTTATTGTCAACAGTCGCTGAACTTCTTCAAAAGTTGAATTGTATAGATCTGGGTCTTGGGCTTTGGTAAAGTAAATTCCCATTTCGTTATTGTTTTGTTGAGAAAACTCATACAAATTCATTGAAGTAATAATTGCTTCATTTTCATTCAAGTAACATTTGGCGTGCAGGTTTTTACAAATACTGGTCCGAATACCTATTTGACTCTCCAACCAGTTGTTTTCTTCAAGTTGTAACTTGTTTTCCCTGTAAACAATCCGAATGTCGCGTTTTTGAATGTTTAAATTGCTAAGGTGTTCCTTTATTCTGTCAGTAAACTGCAAATATGGACTTATTAATATTAATCTGTCCTTTGTCCCTTTGATAAGTTCTTCTAAGTGGTATGAAACTCCTGTTGTGTTTAAAAATTTTGCCATAATTTATTGTCTATGTTAATAATTGTGTCTTCTATTTTGAATTAATGCAAACGATTGACGGTGTGAAACGATGGAGCTTTTGGAGCTACGAACATATCCCCCGACACAGAACCTTGATGCTAGGTAGCGCACCAGTCTAATCACTTAATCATCAATGTTTTATAACCGTGTATTACCAGCTATCGTTTTTAAGTTACATTTTCAAGTTTTGTTATCCAATCATTAAAATGAGGACAATTAAGCCGTAACGCAGTTAAACCTATTTCTTCAGCAACTAATGGCCCTACTTGTGCTTTTTGTCCTTCGTAATCAGGCAAATATTTAATAATCCTTTTTGATGGAGCCGTCTGTATAGATTCGTTTATTTCCTCTGGCTTTTTATTCTCTATTTCCCCTTTTAAACGATTTATTCCAGTTTGTTCATTTGGATACATAGTAATCAATTTGTCTGGATTAACCAATAAAAAAGCCTCAAATTCATGTAATTGAACATATGGGATAAACTTAGGATGATTTATGTCTTGAGCAATTGCGGTTTCGAGACTTACAATTTTTGTATACGGATCGCTAATTAATTGAATGTTATCTTTGTATGGACTCAAATCATCTTTTGGGAATGCATATAAATCAAGCATGCTAGTATACCAAAATTGAGGTTGATTCCTATCTGATTCAATCCATCGCAATACATCATTTCGAAATTTAATATATTTCAGTAATCCTCCTTTTGCAGGCTTATTATTAAGTTTATCCCATCCAGTCTTAATTTTACGTGCAGAAATAAAAATATTAAGTGATGCAAAATGTTTTACTAAAACATCGTTAACAAAAGCTTCCTCGGAGTTACCTTCCACAATTATATTTAAATATTTCATGGACGACCTCCTATGATATTTTTTTCCCAAATTTGACCTGTTGAAAATTCTTCAAGATAAACTTGTAAACGATCACTATCGGGACGTTTATATTCAGAACTTCTTTTCTTTCTGTCGATTACAACCAAATCATCAAGTTCAAAGTTATTCACTAAGCTTATAGACTGTGTCGCAATAAATACTTGACAATTTGAAGAGGCAGCCTTTATTAAACCAGCAACTGCATCAATTGCACTTGGATGTAATCCCAATTCAGGTTCATCTAAAAATAAAACTGTTGGTAAGTCTCTTGGATTCTGAGCTAGTAAACTTATTAATGCAATAGTCCTTAGCATTCCATCCGAAGCTTGACCCGCATTAAAAACTTTATTTGTCCCTTTTTCTTTCCACCGTAAAAGAATTTGTCCAAATTCATTATATAACTCAAAATCATCAAAAAAAGGCAATACCAAACGAATATATTTTACAATTCGTATATAATAAGGTTTCTCCTCATTCTGTAATCGAAAAAGAAAACTTCCTAAATTTTCTCCATTTTGTTTTAACCATCTACCATCAGACACAGACCATTTCAAACGCATTGGCGCAGTATCACTAGTATTATGGAACTGATAAACTATTAGTTTTTTTAAAAGATTTAAAATTGCACTTGCTGTTTGGTTAGATACTTCCGGTAAATGAGCTTCCTCATGTCCAACGCCACATGATCTCCAACGAGGCTCTCCTTGAATGCGAAGAGGAGTAAAACGATATTTCTCTTCTCTAAATACAAGTTTATCAGGTTTAGCAAACATTAAACTAAACAAGTATTCATTTATTCCAGATGAGGTTTGAATTTCGATATGAGCATCTATACTTTTTGTCACGTCAGCTCCATCATGTAATATGTCATTAGCTCCACCTAAATATGCGACATACTCTTGAAGTTTTCCATCTGAGTTTAGCATCCAACTCAAAAACTTGAAAAATGAAATAAAGTTACTTTTACCTGCACCATTAGGTCCAATTAAAATATTAATGGAACGAGGCTCAAAGTTTTCAATTGTCTTTATGCTTTTATACCCCTTAATGGTAAAATTTTTTAATTTTATATCTGACATTCTAAATTATTCACATAAATACTGTTTAAATTCTGAAAACAAATTTAAACCTTTTCTGTAATTAAATTTTGAAAAACTATCCTTTTCAAAACGATTGCACTGTCTTAGTTGCTGTGTGTTATGCTTGGCGGTAACTCGCTTACATATTCACCAAAGGTGTTGTTATATGCCCAGATCGGGCTTACAACAACACCTCTATGGTGGCTTATTTCCTCAATCAATAAATTACAAAGTGTCATACGGTGCAATAATTCGTTGTATGCTCTTTTCGCTCACGAGAGGATAAACCCCGGTCGTCATGCTAGTTCTATCTCCTGCCCTTTCCCGAAAATATCCAGAAGAGGTTCCGACGTTCGCTGTGCGGTAATTCATATCGACTTTTTTACAAAAGATTAAAAATTAACCTTTAAAGCAAAAATAATCTTTTATCCATTTCAGCCCCACTCTGTTAATAAATATTTTCATAGGGCATAAAAACTCAAAAGTCTTTTTGCTGTACAGTTAAGGATTGCCGGAAATAGTCGTCTTCGGAAATTATTTAACAATTACACCATTTCCCAACTTTTACATCTCACCTCTCTCTACTCACTATTCACTAATCACTAATCACTATTCACGAATCACTAATCACTAATTACTAATCACTGTAAATACATTCAAAATGAGCATCATAGAATCATTAAATGGTCGTGAAGGTTTTTCTCCCCTTTCCCCTTAATCCATTCTGGCTTAATCAGCCCCCTGTTTTTAGTTTCCAAATAATAGAACTACTTTCCAAAATATGGGTGCATTATTTCACATAAATTCCCCTCTTCGCCTAGGCACTGTTAATTTTTTTCTAATTTATAAGTGATAATCGGCACATAACCCTGCTTTTTTAATCAACTGATTAAAAGTTGTTTGTGGGTCTTATGTACACCTCAGTTACAGCAAATTCACACCAAACTCGGAGCAAATTCGAATTTTTCCTATAGAAAGCCTATGTTTGCTGCAAGTATGGTGTATTCTAAATATGTAAGAGACCTAACTATGTGTAATCTTTGGCACATTTTTTGTTAGGCCGCGCGATCTATCTATTCCATGATATCAAGAGAGGGGAATTATCCCGCCAACGCTTCCTAACCTTTCCCTGTAATCCTCCCGGCTTACCGTAACGTCGCACTCTTCTGCCTTGTGATTCCCGGCAGGGCGGCTCGTGTTTTCAGGCGTTCCAGGTTGTGGCAGGGTAACGACAATAAACAGGATAAAAACCGGGTTACAACAGTACACAATTTACGGCTATCAGGCCGTTATAGATACAACATGAAAGACAAACCACATTTTTACTGGAAAGCATACTGTAATAAGGAGAGGCATGTTGCTATCCACCAAATAGAAAACATCGTTAACCAATACGGGTTTATTACAGATTTCCACATGTTCTCTGACATGGAGATCAATCTGAAAATTGAAATCGCGGAAAACAAAATTATCAGGCTGTATGAGGCCTTAAATGAGTACATGGAAACCGGGAAATACACCGATAACGGTACTCAGGCAACAACAGAGCGGCTGATTATGCTCAACATAACCTTCACAAGAAGCACGGGTAATCTGAAAATAGAAATTCCGGATGTTCCGGGCTAAAGCCTGAATCGTGGCGGAAAAACATAAAAAGAATAGCCGTAATCGTCAGACTACGGCTATTCTTTTCAAGCTAGGTTAAGCAGATATTTACATATCGACTTTGATAAGGTTCTTAAGATGTTCCTGTTCTGCTGTTACTTTCTGGGTATTTCCAAATACACAGACGGCTCCCTGCTCCATGATTTTGTCAATCATATCGGCATAAGGAACAATATCGGCAACAGTAGTACGAAGGATTGCATTCCGTTCTTCCTGAACATCTGATTGTTTCCTGTTAAACAGGTACATATCGAACGATTTGGTACCACGTTGAGAAGCGGTGAGAGGCATATCAAGAGAAGCAATGGTACCGATGATATAACGCGTAAAACGAAGGTCGTCCACTTTCAGGTTCTTCAGGAAATCACCTGTCTTCTGATAGGTTTCGATGGTCTTGTTCAGCCCCGGATCGCGATAGGAATTAAATGTAACGGTCCCGTCTGCGCCCAGGCGACAGTATCCACCATACGCTCCGCCAATTACCCTGATCTGGTTATGTAACCATTCGGAAGAGATTACCTGGCTCAGAACCCGCATGTTTCCATTCCATTTATACCCCAGTTGCCGGAAGTTAAAACCGGCTATCACGTACTGAACTTTTGAAGCAGCAAGAATTCCTTCGTTCTTCACTTCAGGTTTCAGGTTCCATGTCTGGTATTCAACCTTACGCTGTGGCAGCTTTTGTGCAAATTCAGACATCCGGTTGTTGAACTCCGGCAGATCTTTCTCTTCGCAGGTAATGTTGACCATCAGGTTATCAAGTGTGAACAACTGGTCGGCTACAGCTTTCAGGTTCATGGTAATGTCGCTTACACCTGCATTGAAATTATCATTGAGTTTCGTGATAAACCAATAGTAATCCAGCCCGGAAGTAATTTGATTGAAAACCCCTTCCCTGCTGAAATAAGAAGGTAATCTCGAAGCTGCAACATTAAAACCATCCTGATTCATGGACGACTGTAACTGTGAACAACGACGGCTTATGAGTTCGTGTAACCGGGCAGTATCATCCATCAGGCTTTTCAGCAACACCTCACCGGCCAGTTCAAACATTGCAGGAGCCTTTTCCTTCATTACCTTGGTGGTGATGCAAAATTTAGGCATCAGGTTGTTATCGTCAAAATCGGGGGTGTAGGTCTGGATGGAAGTAAAGAATCCACCGGTATTTACATTGAAGGCATGGTTCAGCTTTCCGTACGAATAATTTTCAGTACTCATAGCACCGAGCAGGTCGGACAGTAAGGCGGCATAAGGTAGTTGCTGCTCTGTCAGTGTACGCATATCAAACTGAAGGCGTGTATAGAGAATGCCGTTGGTAAATTCCTTTCTGTAAAGCACGGGAGTCTTCTTAACATCCATAACCTCGCAATCGTAGAAAGCTGCTTTCGGGCTGATATCGCTTAAAGAGAGCATGGGTATGGTTGCGACGGCTTCGGGAGAGTCGTCAGCATTCTGGTATTCGATAAGGCTTTTGGTATCGGCAATCATCTTGTCGATTTCTCCGGGAGAAAGAGAAGCCTTGTATTCGGCCAGAGCCTTTACATTAGCCGCGTTTCTTTCGGCATCCAATCCTTCCTGAGGTTCCACAACCAGGAGTAATGCATGCGGGTTGGCCAGCATCCCGTCTTGTATAATCTTCTCCAGATAATTCGTTTTGAGGGCATCTTTGAGCGACGAAAGCATCTTTTCATATTCAAGACCGGAGAATGGATCATCGTCAAAGAACCACCCGCTGATGTTCTGGTTCATGTAATTGATCCCCTTCTGGGCGCTGTTGCCTTCGCGTAAATAAAACTCGAGGCGGCTCAATACCCCTTCCACTTCAGATTTATCAACACCACCGGCAACCTGCGACTTAAGCCCGTCCATCACGATGGAAGCAAACTTCTCCTTATCGGAAGGTTCAGCATTCAAAACAGTAATCGTAAATACATTCTGCTTATAATTGCTCACGCTGGCGTATACATCTTTTCCGATACCAGCCTTCTGGAATGCAAGCCTTAACGGTGCAGACTCCTGGTTTACCAGCACTTCAGCCAGGATATCAAGCGCCATCGATAGTGTATAATCGGTATTATGGCCAATAACAAACGACTTTGAAAGAAAGGTCTTGCCTTTGGTTTCACCCTCTAATACAGGGTAAGTCGAGGTTACCTCCTTGGGAGCAGTAAAAGCAGCCTGATCTTCAATTTTAGCTCTGAATCCTCCACGGGTAAATTTCGAGAGATAGCTTTTATCAATAAACTCCAGCTCTTTATCGGTTGGGGCATTGCCATAAAGGAAAATATAGCTGTTTTCAGGGTGATAAAACTTCTTATGGAAGGCTACAAACTCTTCCTGGGTAAGTGTAGGAATTGCAGAAGGCAATCCACCCGATTCCCAGCCATAAACATTGTCGGGAAACAGGTTTTTCAGTAGCTGGTAACGAACTTCCCGTTGCGGATTTGAGTAAGCCCCTTTCATTTCATTAAACACTACACCCTTGCACACAACAGGCGCGTCCTTATCGGTAAGCTCGTAATGCCACCCCTCCTGTTTCAGGATACGGGGGTCGGTATACAGCATCGGGAAAAACACGGCATCGAGATAGACATTCATGAGGTTGAAATAGTCTTTCTCATTCATGCTGGCCACAGGATAAGCAGTGGCATCGCGGCCCGTCATGGCATTCAGAAATGTCTTAAGCGAACCCTTTGAGAGGATATCAAAAGGGCTCTTGGCGGGGAAATTAACCGAACCGTTTAACACAGAATGTTCCATAATATGGGCAACGCCATTGTCGGAAGAAGGAACTGTTTTAAAAGTGATGCCGAATGTCTTGTTTTCATCATCGGCTTCAATTTTCATCAGGCGCGCACCGCTTTTGATATGCTCGTAATAGAGACAGTTGGCGTTTACCTCCTTTACGAACCGCTTTTCAATCAGCCTGAAGCCATGGATATTCTCCTGCGCGAAGCTGTTAATTGAATTAAATGCCATTACAGGGATCAGCAACAGCAACAAACCGGCAGACTTGATTACCGGAAGATGGGACGATAATTCTTTAATCATGGATTGAATGATTTGTCATATATAACAGGTTAACGGAAGCTCAATACTTCTCAAACCGCATGCCATGAATACATATCACTATTCCACAGCACCTTACAGGCAAATTTATAAATTAAGGTGTCCGGTATGTTTTCCATAACGTTCGGTATCGGACAGGATGCTCAGAATTCCTTACCTGACCACATATGTATTAACCGACAAAGATAGCAAAGGGTAACCAGTACTGCAATCTGATTAAACATGACAGGCGATATCAGTTGGTAACACAAAGCCGGGTGGGTTATTATGCACCGCAAACTCATTCATTTCTATGATTTTACATGTTACCAGAATACATCCCTGGCAGCCCGGTACCCTGTACATTAACCACCCTAATCGCCGTCGGTTTTTTCTGTCTGTCCAGCAGATTACCCTTTTTCATAAAGGATATTATTACATTTTGACTATCTTCATCGCGAAGAAACAGTTAACCGGTACAGACCGGGTTTTATTATCCATTCACAATTGTATGCTACGTATGCTTAACAGAGTTATTCCAATCGTACTGCTCTTTTTGGGTTTCACTCTTCCTGCATCAGCGCAGATATCCGGAGAAGTAAAAGAAGGTCAGGCCATAGAAAGCAAGATACTCAGTCACCAGGTGAAGTACAATGTTTATCTACCGCCCGGTTATCATACATCTTCCCGTTTTTACCCGGTGGTGTACCTGCTGCATGGTTTTACAGGAAATGAGACCGACTGGGTACAATACGGACAGATCGACAAACTTGCAGATAAAGCAATACGCGACGGGCTGATTCCCCCGATGATTATTGTGATGCCCGATGGCGACAGTTCCTGGTATATAAACGATTTTAAAGGGAAAGCCCGCTATGAAGACATGCTGGTTAATGAATTTTTCCCAACCATCGAGAAAGAATACCATATCAGACGAGACAAAGAATTCAGGGCCATTGCGGGATTATCAATGGGCGGCTACGGCACACTTACGCTCGCCATGAGGCATCCCGGCCTGTTCTCTTCGGCTGCCGCCTTAAGCCCTGCAATAGTATCGGACACAGAAATGAAGAAGCGCCTTCAGAACGATGTATGGTGCTACAATACAATATTCGGGACTCCCGAAAACGATTCATTGCCTGAGTGGTGGGATCAATACAGTGTGCTAAAATTAGCCACGGTAACAGACAAAGACAGCCTCTCCACCGTTCACTGGTATATCGATTGTGGTGATGATGACTACCTGGCTGATGGTAGTGCCCTGCTTTGCATGATCTTACGTGAACGCAAGATAGCCCATGAATACCGCATCAGAAATGGGGCACATACATGGGAATACTGGCGCGAAGGAATCATTCCGGCATTACAGTTTATAGGGAAAAACTTTACCCGATAACTGAAATCGATAATCGTCGGGCTTTACCAGGTAAAAAAATGTGACTTTCCCGGCATCAGGTTCGTTCAACCTCTCAACTGAGCAATACTATTGCAGGATAATACTTTCGGGTCGGAGCAACAGCATAGTCGTGACTCATATTACAACTGCATCGACAGCCAATATTACCATCACCAATAACAGATAGGAGTTGATATAAATAAAATACCGCTTATCGTATGTCTGTTCGGTCTTCAGCCGAAGAAGCCTGACAAACAACAGCATTAATGCAACCGAACCGATAAGTAAAAGAATACGGCCGATATTGGTATGCATTTCTCCAAACACTGGGATAAACAGACATGAAATGACCATGGTAACGGTCCAGACAAAAGTTATCCGGCGCAACTGACGCGATGTATACAGGGAAGTGAGTGTCGGGAAGCCAGCCTGTTGATATTGCGGCCCCAGTTTTAGCAACAAAAGCCAAAAATGGGGTATCTGCCAGATAAAGAAGAAGAAAGCTACCATCAGGATTCCGGTGTCATTCAGGCTTCCACCCGCAGCAACCCACCCTACCAGAGGAGGTATTGCCCCGATTACTGAACCAGGGACTACAGCAAATGGCGTTTTTCTCTTCAGTGGGGTATAGATAACATTATACCACAACAGGGCCAGCAATCCAAGCTGCATGGCTAAAAAACCTGATGTTATCAGTAACAAAACCGAACCTGAGGCTGCCAGTACAAAAGCCACCAAAAGAGCTCCCTGAGGAGATATACGTCCCGATGGAATCGGCCTGTTCCTTGTACGATCCATCATAGCATCCCATTTACGTTCCTGAAAATGATTAATTGCTGATGAGGCCATGGCGAGGAAGAAAATACCGGTTGTAGGGAGCCAGATTCCGGTATCAAATCCACCACGGAATAAAACATAGCCAAGAATAGTACTGAGTGAAACAGCAATAGTAATGCGAACCTTGCCAAGTTCGGCGACTATTCCTATTGCATTGAGCAATTTATTTTTTCTCATTGAGGCTCTTCAGATAATTTACAATCTCTTTTATTTCATCGGGGGTTATCTGCTCCTTGTAGGAAACCATAAGGTTTTTGCTATAACCCTCAACAATCTCCGAATTGGGATCATAGATGCTCCTTTCAATATAGGATTCATCAGCTGTTATGGTCTTTTCATTTCCCTGCGAATCGGTTACTTTACGTTGAGAACCAAACAACCCCTTGAAAGTCGGGCCGACAATTTTAGAACCATCCTGTGAATGACAGGCCACACAGCCATTCTTTTTTAATATCTGAAGTCCTAACGATTCAAGTGTATCAGCAACAACTTCTTTCGTATTAAACCATTCCAGAAAATCCTCTTCTGGGACCACCTTAACCTTGCTCAACATATAGGAGTGCTGAACACCACAATATTCGGCACAAAGTATATCGAACTCCCCTTCACGTTCTGCCTGAAACCACATATAGTTACTGAGTCCGGGCACCACATCTTCCTTGATACGAAATGCAGGGATATATAAACTATGAAGCACATCGGGCGAATACAATTCAAGCTTCACCGGCTTTCCCAACGGAACTACCAGTATATTGCTCTGTTTTCCATTCTGGTAATCGAACTGCCAGCTCCACATTCGCCCGGTAGCCTTCACTTCAAGAGCCCCATTGGGCACATTTCGCATGGGAGTATATCCAATCCAGCCAAAATAAAACATGACAAGTACCAATAGCGTAGGAATAACAGTCCAGATAACTTCCAGGCGGGTATTATCCTTCACATCTTTGGGCTTAGGGTTTCTTTTTCGATTATATTTAATCACAAACCAAATCATGGCAGTAGTGATTCCAACCAGAAATAGAACCGAAATGGACAGAATGACGATAAATGCCATATCGACACCCTGAGTAAATGTTGACGCTCCTGTGTTCATTGTTTTAGGCTCTGTAAGAGTAGTCGATAAATGTAAAAACGATTAAGCTGAGAAATACGATCATCGTAATCAGTACCATGAATGTAAGTATTTTGCTATCAAAACGCAGATGCATAAAGTACATCAGTACAAGAGTGGCCTTGATGGAAGCAACGCCTAAAGCAACGGCAACCGTCAGTAATTTCAGATCAAATTCAGACACCCAGATAGTAATGACTGTCAGCACTGCCAGGGCAATCCAGACGTATATATTTGTCAGATATTCAACAATATGAGGTTTATGCTCTTCCATGATTGCTTCGCTATTAATGAATAAGGTATAGTAAAGGGAACAGGAAAATCCAGATCAGATCGACAAGATGCCAGTAGAGGCCTCCGTTTTCAAGCAATGTATAATTACTGCTGTTAATTGAACCATCACTGATGTATTTCCCCATGAA
This sequence comes from Crocinitomicaceae bacterium, assembly GCA_003247185.1. Classification (GTDB taxonomy): domain Bacteria; phylum Bacteroidota; class Bacteroidia; order Flavobacteriales_D; family Crocinitomicaceae; genus UBA4466. Next base: position 37,019 of record QKAV01000113.1, on the reverse strand, counting down.
AACAAGGATCACTGCACCAACAATTACATGGATCATATGCAATCCTGTCATGAAATAATAGAGGACATAGAACAGTCCTTCACCTGAGGGTAATGCCTTGAAAAGATCGGTTCCCGGATAAAGATCATAATGTATCTTGTGTCCCCATTCAAAATATTTATTCACGAGAAAAAAGATTGCCAGCAGGATGGTTACTGCCAACATACGCAGGGCCAGTTTAGCGTTTCCTTTCTGGATGGCAGTGATACTCAAAGCTACCGTCAGACTACTGGTTATAAGCACCATAGTGTTAAGGGCACCCATAAATACATCAAGATGATGGGAGCCATTACTGAAGTCAGCCGGATTCATGAAACGGTAAATTGAATACACCAGAAACAACCCACCAAAAAGAAGTAGCTCGGTAAACAGAAACAACCACATCCCCATCTTGCGGCCTGCATCATCACGATGTTCATGATTCACAGCCGTACTATGATTTTCTGAAACTGTATTATTTGTACTCATAAGGACGTTCTGTTACAGTTGGAATAGCATCAAAATTCTCCTTGGTCGGCGGACTGTCGGTTTGCCAGTCAAGTGTAAGTCCATTCCATGGGTTTGAAGAGGCCTTCTCACCATGGCGAATCCCTTTAACAATTACAACAATCATATAGATCAGACCGGCTGTTGTAATCCAGGAGCCTATGGTTGAGATTACATTCGGGACCTGGAACTGGGGCAGATAGTCATAATACCGGCGTGGCATTCCCATTATCCCTACAACGAGCATAGGGAAATACAGTATATTAAAACCCGTGAAGAGCAGCCAGAATGCCCTTGTGGCATGTTTGAGGTTATACATCTTTCCGAAAATCTTTGGGAACCAGTAATGCAGGGCTGCAAAAAATGCAAATCCTGTTCCGCCAAACATTACATAATGAAAGTGACCTACAACGAAGTAAGTGTCGTGAAGATGTACATCGGTTGCCAGTGCCCCGACAACAAGTCCGCTTAGCCCCCCCACGAGAAACAGAAAGATAAAACCAAGCGCATAGAGCATAGGGGGCTTGTGGTCTATTGAACCGTTATACATGGTTGCCAACCAGTTAAACACCTTTATAGCGCTAGGGATAGCAACTAGAAATGTCAGGATGCTGAAGATAATACGTGCCGGGCCACTCATACCGGAAGTGAACATGTGGTGTCCCCAAACGAAATATCCGATGAAAGCGATAGCCAGACTTGCATAGGCTATAGCCTTGTATCCGAAGATACGCCTGCGTGAAAAAGTCGGGATAATTTCTGAGATAACTCCCATACCAGGCAGAATCATGATGTAGACAGCCGGATGAGAATATATCCAGAACAAATGCTGATAAAGAACAGGATCGCCTCCAAGAACCGGATCAAAAAGACCTATTCCAAGCCAGCGCTCAACGACAATCATTAGCAGAGTTATACCAACGACAGGTGTTGCCAGTAACTGAATCCAGGAAGTGGCATACAGCGCCCAGGCGAACAAAGGCATACGAAACCATGTCATTCCGTGACAACGCATCCTGTGAATGGTAGTCAGGAAATTTAATCCGGTCAGAATGGATGAAAAACCAAGAATAAATGCAGCCAATACTGCCATCGAAACATTGGTCCCGGTCTTAACACTGTATGGAGCGTAAAAGGTCCAGCCTGTATCCGGCGGTCCGTCTCCAACGAGCAGGGTGCTTAAGGCAAGAACAGCACCTCCAATATACAAATACCATGAAAGCAGGTTCAGTTTGGGGAAAGCTACATCACGTGCGCCTAACAACAGCGGCAGCGTAAGATTACCAAAGACAGCAGGGATACCCGGGATTACGAACAAAAAAATCATTATTACACCATGTAGCGTAAACAAGCCATTATAGGTCTGCGCCTCAACAAGATCTTTTCCCGGGCTGATCAGCTCAAATCGCATCATTAATCCAAGCAAAACACCTACCAGAAAAAAAACAGTAAGGCTGTAGAAATAGAGCAATCCTATCCGCTTATGATCAGTAGTGGTCAGCCATGCTTTCCAGGCCGGCTTTCCTTCATTGTCATAAAAGTCTGTATGCTTTAATGTGTTTGTCATATAGTTTTAAGCATTTTGGTTTTCAGATTTCTTTTTCCGCCTTGGTTTTAATGAAAGCACCATGAAAAGAATTGCTGCCCCCGAGAGGATAAATGTGCCGGTTACCTTCGTGATGTTAAAAACGTACTTTTTCCCTTCGGCATCATAGCTGAAACAGAATTTCAGAACCTTACTGATTGTAGGTCCGCTCCTTTCGGCTTTGGCTTCAGTAACTGCCATTTTCAGATCAAACGGGAGAAAATAGGTGCCATGCAGGTAACGGGTTATCTTGCCATGCGGGCTGATAACAAGGATAGCTGCAGCATGTGTGAAGTCTTTGCCACTCTTCAGGTAACGGAATCCCGCGGTTGCTGTGGCTTTGGCGATGTTTAAACTATCGGCTGTGAACCACATCCATTGCCTTGTATCTACCGGCTTGTGGATTTGCTGAACATAATTAATCTTCTTTTTACGCCCCAGGGTAGGACCATCTGCCGGATTAAAACTAATTGTAATAACCTGAAAATCCTTTCCAAGGACCATGTCTGAACGATCAATCACTTCAGCCAGCCCGTCAAGCAGAGGGCTGCATAAACCCGGACAGTTGTAATATACAAACGACAGTACTGTAGGTTTATCAATAAGAGACTTCAGGTTTACAATATTTGAATCCTGGTCAACCAGCATTATGTCGTCTGGAATAAACTGATCGAGATGTTCAAAAATTCCCACCTGACCATCGTTCGAGAATTTTGCCGGATCAAAGCTGTTTTGTGCATTGAGATTATACAACAACACAAATGCCATTGCCAAAGCGGTCAACTTTTTAATATTCATATGAAAGCTCTGTTATTTTAATTCTAGAACACATTAACACTCCGGCAATACAAATTGTTCTTAGAAATCAGGGGAAATCACAAAGCAATTTCAAATACAACCATCGGCAATTTATCTCGACTTCATTAAATTACTGTAAAGATTCCTGTCAGTCTATAGTAATCATTGTAAAGTATTTCAAAAAATAATCCGGTAATTTTTCTATCTATACAAACGATGTAAATACATATTAGCCATATCACATTAATGGCATCATCACTTCCTGTCTTGCATTACCGCCTGCCCGCATTATAATATGATGTAACATTTTAAATGTTCCCCGACTAATTACATTTTAAGTAACAATGAGGAGGCGGGGCTACTTGTTACGCTCCGTTTTCTTTCTCTTTCCTCTACCTCACCACCACCTTTGCCTCTGCCACCACACTATTGTCTCCGGTCAGCCTGACCAGATAGATACCTGCCGGCCACCTGCTCACATCTACTGTTACCTGCCGGGTTCCTTTGCTTACCGGAACGGTCTCGCACATCCGTCCAAGGGCATCGGTAAACTGCAACTGAAGGTTATCGGGCAGGGTATAATAGAGTGTGCGGCTGCTCAGCCCATTGCTCTCCCACTCCTTCATCATCCGGTCGGGGATGGTTAGGGTAAGCTGCTCTGATACCGGGTTAGGTGTAGCCAGCAGTGAATAGCGCTCCACCTGTTGCATCGGCTCTGCCATCCCAACAATGATGTCACAATCGGGAAAGATGGTGTCATTCGCCTGTGGAGTCCCGGAGCAGAGGTAGTCGTATACCAAGGGGCGGGTGTCTGTGGGAGGATATTCAAGATCGAGAGTATACTTATAAAAGAATAGCTTCAGGGAGTCGGGGGTAATCCAGTAACCAGAAGTCGTAAGAATATGATTATCCGTGGTCATAATAATCCCAAAGATTTCATTCCAATCATAATACTGCTCTGTCTCATTGAGTATATTACCCAGTGTATCGGATATGCGGATAACATTGTGCCCCGGGACAAAACCAGGCTCATCCCGGTAGGTTGTGGCCAGTGCCAGTTTGTTTGGCTCAAGATAGGTCAAACCCGAAATACCTCCGGACCCTATATAGGGTGGTAACCCCTGCGTGTATCTTATTTCCGCTTTGTTTACCCCATCTTTTGTCTGCCGGAACAGCACCGGGGGATGGCAATTGCATCCTGACCATCCTGTGCCATGTCCTCCACCGGTACTATAATTCCCATTAAAATCCAGAACAGAGACTTGCCCTGCATACTTTGTTGAATCATAATTCATGTACCAGGGCTTTCCCCAAATCTCTTCCCCCTCGGCAGTGAATTTGATATGAAGCATCTGAAAGCTCCATGAATTGGGGTTGATATAATTGTCATACAATACACACTCGCCGGTGAACAACAGGTTCTCGTCATCATCTTTCAATAACTCGAAACCGTACCCGTTGGTGGCCCATTGGGGGTGTTCGGAGGTGAGATACACCTTCTGCCAGATCGTCTCACCATCGGGCGACAGGCAAAACAGCCAGATGCGCTCCTCGTCTATATCGTATCCGAAATAATTCACTAATGCTACATAGTTCCCATTGCTCAACTGCACGATGTCGCTGCCTCCATCAATATCCATTGGCACCGAGTATATCTTACACCACTCCTTATTGCCACAGGCATCCAATTTCATGATCCACGCATCATAACAGTAGTAGTCCGCACATTGATCAACAGTCGTTGTACTGCCTATCAACACGCAACCACCATCCTGGGTAGGCGTAATATGGCTAAAGGCTCCCTGGTTTGTCTGGTCACCAATAAATCTTCTCCAAAGTGGATTCCCGTTTACATCGGTTTTAAGAATAAAACTCATCCTGTTTACCATGTCATTATCCACCAGATCGCCCAGAATCATATATCCCGAGTCATAAGTTTCGTAAACTTCTGTTCCTCCGGCATGGCTGTTAAATGAATAGATTTTGGGCCATGAATCTTTTGCGATTTCATGCCCCGGAACAGAGGTACCGGCCTCTCCCCGACTGAATGTTTTCTCAATGCCGGGTAATGATGGTAGTTTCTGAGCTTCAGATATACCGGACAGGGTAAGAAGACAGGTTAACAAACAATATTCGATACGTTTCATGTAGTTGGTAAATTAAAAGGGGGGGAAACAGCTCAACGCCATTTTCCCCCTAAGATACACAATAATTACTGTAATGTAACCTTTATAACAGCCTTCAAGGCACCATTTTCAGTCAGGCGGATCGCATAAACACCTGCCGGAAGATGACTTACAGGAATTGTAACCGATGAAGAATGATCAATCTGTTTCTCCATCACCGTTACACCAGTGGATGAGATAAGCGTCAGGACTCCACTCTGCCCGGCAAGTATTGCCTTTGCCACGAAATAGCCCTTTGCCGGATTAGGATAGACTGAAAGCAATTCAGTGTTGTTCTCATTAACCGGCTTCAATCCAAATGCATGACTCCTCTCCGATTTTAATCCTTCATCAATCAGGATTGGTTCATTGAAGCTGATGGCACCACACTGGATGAGGGCATTGCGGCTGAGTGCTTCAGCAAGCCCGTCAGATTCACTCATCAGGGTTTCAAGTGACGCAATCATAGTAGAATCAGTAGCAGGATAGGCATTGGCAATGGTTTGGATATAGCCACGCAAAGAGATCATCTCATTCCATTCTTTGGTTCCTTCAGGAATATGAATAAGGGCAGAATCAAGCACTGAAATACCCTGGTTCACGTTACCTGTTGCAAGATAATAAAGTGCAAGATTTGAACGCGCTTCTGCCAGATTGGAATTGCTCCAGACATCTATCATACTGTCGGCTATTACCTGGTTGATCAGCATCCGGCGATTAATCCGGCTCCAACGGTAATACGCTTCATTCTTCCAATATCCATATTCGGCTTCCTTGTTCTCTTTGGCTCCTGTAACAGAGGTTCCCGCCATGATCTCATTCCACATTTCGTTTGAAAGCGGATTCTGGCGGTCTTCAAGTTTTTGGAGTAGAATATCATTCTTTGCTGATTGCGGGTTGGCAACCATCACGTCGCGAAGCAGGGCACCGGGAAGAGCCTCTTCCTGTTCAATGGAAGCGTCGAGCACGGTATCTGTCAGATATGGAGAAACAGCCAATAATTCATCACGCAGTTCAAGCGACTGATCGGGAATACTTGTTTCAACCTTGAGGGTAAGGGCTTCAGTATTCCCTCCGTCATTCAGTGCTGCCAAATCAGATGAAAGGGCGTCTGCTGCCTCGTCAGCCTCAACAACCTTCTCTAAATAATCGGGCGAACTATCGCCCAGATCAAGCTTTGAAGGACAAGCAGAACTATTACGAGTTGTTAAAGGCACCGGAGTCACACTAATACTTCCTGTCCCCTGACAGTTTTCGGGGTATAGCCGATATAACTGCGTTGGATTCTGATGTTTAAAATACGTGATACTATTGGCTGTATTATGAAAGGAGACACTTCCATTATTCGGGAGGTCGGAGAATAGATTTCCGGCAGGTGCCAGATTGTTACCAACAGCATAATACCCCTGGTATGCAGCTATTCCATCCTGTGGGCTAACTACAGGGCTGGCTTGTGGAGTTATTTTTATATCATACATGTTATTGCTAAAATCATTGCATTTATAACATAATCCAACATTATTCGTTCCCCTGTTGAAACTCTGGGCCAGGGTTGCATAGCGAAGGTTACTGAAAACATTACGGTATACTTCATTGGCGACAGAACCCGATTTATTAATAATCAAACCGATTCCAGTACGACTGGTATTCTCAGAGTCAAAGGTGTTAGCCTCGATGTGATAACCAGTGCATTGGTCGAAATAGGCACCATAGGATTGCGGGTCTGGATTGTCTGGTTCATCGTATGGTCTTAAATAATTCTGGGTAAACTCTGTATAACTTCTTCCACTCAAGTAAATCCCTCTGAAATTATCGAAGAAATTTTGCTTATCAACAACTGATGACCAGTTCACTCCGGCTGCCAGGTCTCTGACACCATAATACAAATTTCTGAAAGTCCCCATAGTCATGGTGGTTGAATTTTCATTCAGAAACAATGTTGAATTATAGGAATAAATTCCACTACCACGGTTCTCAGGCAATAACCCGGCATCTTTATTGGAATTTTGGAATGTGCAACCATAAAAATTTACACCTGTGATACTGTTCATCGTCACAAAATAATTGGGAAGTGAACCATCGTTTAGGTCACCTGTAGTTTCAAACGTACACCTGTCAAAGAAACTCATGCTTCCGTTCTGGTACAGAGCGAACACTACTGCATTCCTGTTGTTCCTGAACGTAGCATTGGTGGCCACAACGATCCCACCGGTCCAACCCTCCATGCCTGAGTACTCAGGATCAAGAGGATCGGCTTCCATTGAAGGATCGGGTTTATAGGTCTTTACAGCACAATTGGCATTTTCAATGGTACCCCCGTTGATTTCGAGCAAACCCTGATACACATTGGCCTGAATCTCATCAGTGTTACCATGGATTTCAATACCGAGCCATAATTCATTTTTAGATATACAATCAAGGGTTCCTTCATTTATAATCAATTTAGCACCCCGTTCAACCACAATTTTAACCGATGGATATAGCAAAATCTGACTAGTGATAGTCAACTGTGCCCCTTCTTCAACAACCACTTTACAACTAATGATTTTTTTTGTATTCCAAAGAGTGTTGGAACTAATTGTAATAGTACAATTCTCTTCAACAGGAATTAGACCCTCATATGGTAAGTAATTATGAGAGGTAACGGTAACAGCAATATTGCCTGTGGTAAGAGGTAAAATATTTTCAAAAAATGCAACTGCCTTATTATTCTGATCGCCTGTAACCTGTAAAGTAGCAAACACTTCATTTTCCTTATACAAACATACAGTTGCCAGTTTATTATATCCAAGATTACTAATTGCTATCTCAACATAGTTATTAGTATTTACAATAGATGTATTCGGATTTATTTCAACTGTTAGAGTTTGAGGTGTAGCTGTCCATATGGTATTTTCAGGATCGCCAATAAGATTGTGAGAATAGCTTAAATAAGTATGATGAAATTGTGCCTGAGCAGTCAATTCAGCTACCCCCAAATGTGAAAATGAAGGTAATGTACTGCTTTGGCTTACCAAGTCGCAAAACTTTTCGAAAAGCAAATAAGAGGAAGATACCCATCCGAAGCGAGTATTTCCGAGAAAAGCAATTCCACCACCAAGATTATTAACAGTGAAACTTTCTCCGCAATTTCGTGCGCCACTATTTCCCTGAGATTTTGTAATATCGAAAGGGTTTATATCACAACTAATAGCATAAATTATAAAAGGAAAGTTGGTATTTGTAAGATTATCAAGCCCATCGCCAGTCTCAGGTTGAACATCCCAAAATTCATATGCATCCTCTGCATCTAATTTCCAATATGGTTGCGAATTCAAACCAGAACTTAATGTCGTAACCCCGCTATTTTGGCCTCCGGATCCCCCGTGTCCAAACCAACTCATTAAACCATAATGATTGGTATTTACTTCTGCAATGATATCAGCTCCTTTGGGAAATGTCGGATCAGGACTGATTGCAGAAGGCAATTCTCCCCAAATAGTATGGTTAAACATTGTCAAATGCTGAGACACCTTAGTTGCCTGATCTCCCTGTTGCAGGTGGTCTGCCTGGAACATAAAAGACTCTGTAAGATATGACAAATCCCCATTCCCGGGATTTTTTTCATAAACAAGTAACTTTTGCACCCAATTAGTAACGTCTTGGGCTGATGAGCACAATAAACGACCGACAAAAATTTCAGGTATATAATCAGGGCTATCATTCCCAAATTCGCCATAAAGGTTATCATGATCTACATTCCAGTTACCATTAAAATCAGCAAAATAGAGGTCAGTGGGAATTGATGATGGTGATGACCATCCAAATCTTATGGGGACATAAGTTGCATCACCTGCCAAAAGAGCATAAACTGTTCCATTTTGATAAGCCTCTGACAGATACTGTCGCAATTTACCGGCATCATCAAGTATTTCGTCTCCGGGAAAAAGCATATCACCGGTATAATTGCTTAAAATATCTTCAATCGTAACTATACCGATATTTATCCCCTTTTTTTTCTTCCATTCGATAAAAGGGTTAAAAGAGGATGAAAAGGCATTTGGAGTAATTATAACATATTCATAACATGGCAATGACGCCGTACCTTCTATTTCTGTTTCAAGTATAGGAGATACCATAAAACTGCTAATGTCCTGTGTATTTTTAACCAACTTCGCCAAAATATCATTATACAATTGTTGATCTTTCGACAAACGCTTTCTCGTGATTCCAGTATTGGTCGATGACTTCAGCGTTATATTTACAGAAATACTTGTAAAAAAATCCAATCTGCTATCATTTGGATAATATTGAAATGGGCAGATCGCAATTGTAATTACATTATTACTTCCGTCAAAATAACCTTGACTTATAAGGTTGACCATATCTGAGGGCCATGGGTTCGCAGAACTGTAGATAGGCATACTGGGTGTCGCAAAAACAGGAGGAGGACATCCAGAACAAGTATATGTTGGTTGCTGAACTGGATATACAAAATTTGTTAAAGTAAATGACTGGCTTACAGAATTTGTTATAGTAATATAATCAACCATTTGACCGTTAGGGATTATAAAACTAACATACCTTATTGGTAAATCTGGTGTTCCAGCTTCATTAAGATGATTTGCATCTTCTAATTCTACTAATGTATAGTTATTATTATCAGAGGCACTTAAGGCCGTGAGTGATAAATTATTAACACTGAATGTCTCTGTACTTGAAATTTGTGAAAACAAAAATAGTGGCAATACAGAGAATGTGAAAAATAAGAAAATTTTAATTGATTTCATAAGATAAGAATTTTTTATATTATTTGGGAATAATCTTGTCGGTGAAAGGATCATGACCATTACCGCTGACATAATACAAACAGATACTAACCTAGTAATCAACGGAATCAAAATCAATCATGCTCCAATTAGTGATATTCTTTCTCCTAATAAAATGTCCGAAAAGATTATAGATTTCGAAATAGTTTAAGCTATTATTTAGATTATTAAATCTCAATACACTTTGATCCATCTCCGGATTCGGAGTAATTCGTATAAAAAATCAGTTTTTGAAATATTATTCACTCCATTCATAATCTGACCACAGATATTGAAATCCGGAAGTATATATTTAACGCCCACGTTCTTATTGAACAAATCAAATACTAATCTTGGGAGCTAGTGGAATGCGCCCTACTTGGTGAAAATAACACGCGGTGATTTCCATTACCTTCAACCCAATAATTGTCATTCGTAGTGCTAAATTGGAACGTATTACGATAATTATTATCTATTAATATAGAATCAAAATGATCTAATCTCAAACATTCCTCCTGGGTTAATTCCTCCTCGTCCTACATAAGCTTTATCAACTGTTTTCTTTGAAAAATTGTATAATAGAACTTCAGAGTTCCCTGAACCAGGGGAATGCAGTATTACAACCAATTACATAATTTTTAACTACTTCCATGGCGGCTCCGCGAGATTATCATGGAGTCAGAGGATATAGAGTTTTCTCTAATAAATAAAATATAAGAATAATAGATTATCAATCAACGAATTGCCTAATAACCTCTATTAATATATTTCGAGCTGTTGCTGATTTAGGATAATTCGCTCCATATACCGTTATTTTCAGGAAACAGAATATACATTTGCCCCTAAGAGGTATTGGAAAGCAAAAAAGCTAAGATTACGTATTTGATTGATGCTGACAATTTCAAGTTGTTTTAAAACTGAAAACTTAAGAGATAAACATGTCCGATAATTTAATATCAGTTTGTTCGTGTATGTTAAAAAAAAGGCTGAATTGAGATGATTCTCCTGCTGCCCGCCGGAATTACTTCCGGCGGGCAGCAGGAGAATCCAATGTTATTTAAAACCAATATAATTTTTAATATTCTTCTAACTATCAATTTGCCATTGAAACATAAATAAGAATTGAATCGCAACTTCAACGGATAATTCAGTATCTCATTAATTGCAAAACATAAAGGCAATTTATGCCCATTGCCAGTTATTGACTCTGGCAAAAGCAATACAGTGAAAAATACTCCTGAAATCAATCTCAAGTAGCTACACTTATTACTTCTCCCAACGTATATACGTTTTACTTCGATGTATTCATTACATCTCATAATTAGAGTTGGTTTGCTATTGCCTTAGGTGATAAAATCTATTTTCTGTAAGCAGGGTAGAACGGTTGGTTACAAAAACTCATATTGTAACCAAGTATACAGACTACCTTTATTATGCAATAGTTGCCCCTGATAAGAAAAATATTTTCAAATCAATTTATCTTTGAGTAGCTACCTATGGCTTAAACGGTGTGAATTACTCGTTTGCACAATAAACAAAGACAAAATACGCAAGACAAAAAATGAGAGACAGACTCTTTTAATTAAGCCTGTTTCATTTTTCATACAATGGCACCTCCCTCATAAAAAAATACATTAGTTTTCCGCTTTTACGGCAACCAATTGAGTCATTATAAATAACAATCATGAACCGGTTAAAGTATCTTTACCTTTTTCAATAATGATCTCTTCTCCCCCCATTGATCCCTTAAAATCATCTACACAGTTTGATTTAACCCGCCTACCTGTGAATGAAAATATCCTCCGGTTTCATTGGCCGGTCGGTACCGTGCCATTTAAAATTTTTCAACTGTTTCTTCTCCGACGGGAAGTCCTTCTCAGGATAAAATACGCCATCAGGAGCATCGATGTAGAGAATATCGTTGATTTCGTTGTCCTTTACCCTGATTTTCATCCAGCTCGATACCGCGAAGTTGATACCTATGATGGAGTGGTCTTCCTCACGGGCATAATATACCGACTCCGCATTCCCGAGTACATACACCAGCTTGAGCTTTTTCCCGTCAAAATAACTTTGCATGTTCCTTCCCTTGATCTGGTTATAGGTTAGTGTAACAGAATCGTCGAGCTGGGTAATAAATGCATCGCTGACAAAATAGGCTGAATCGATCTGACGGTTGCTCACCCACATCCTGATCGTATCGGAGGTAAGCTGGTTTTGATCACTCCATAACACCGGTAATCCATACAAGGTGATGAGAGAGTCTGACTGTGTATAAGCCAATGAATCGCATACGCCTTGCATATCGGAACGGTAAAATTTCACATGTTTAAAAGCCCACAGTTGTTGAACATTTCTGGCCGTATCGAAGGTAATCCTCAAGGTATCGGCATGCATAAAGAGCGTATCTCCATTATCAATAAACCTTGCTTCCGGCCTATCTGTAATCCATGCAAAACCAGCCTTTCCGGCATAAACGGCCCTTTGCCCGAATGCATAAGCATCATTAGTCGTATCGTGCATAACTACATTGCCAAATGCTTTACCGAAATCGGTCTCTTTATAGTAATAGACACTATCGGCACTAAGGGTTTGATCCTTATCCCTGATAAACACCTTCTCGTGCAGATGGGAGTTACCGGTCTTCGAATTATACCAGCCCCTCTCACAATAAACAAAACGATCTTTCCCGGTTATAGTAGTAGGTCCGAAGATGCGCGAAGTCTTATCCCGCGACTCGTATACCAGCGTGTCGCTTTTAAGTACATAGTCGGGGTTGGTCAACACTACTTCCTGATGGAAATAAAACACCTTGGGTTTTGAGTAGTAATATCCTTCTAAACTGGTAAGATGGTCTTCCTCGTTAACGATAAAGCCATAATGGGGGTAATGTGCCCTTTCGATAAGCCGGTCGTAAAAAAGTATATCGGTAGTAAGTTCTGTTGTGCGGTCGACTAATTTCACATTATCGTACAGAGTGGCCATTTTTATATTGCCGTCGTAGTAAAGAGAATCGCTCCAGATATCTATTGTGTCACCAATATTCATGTAAACATGTCCAAGTGCATCGAGCACATTGGTTGCATTGTCGATCCAGGCAGAATCGCAGAACATCAGAGCTCCCTCATGTTCGAAAATGCAATTTCCAACGAAGCGGGTTATCTCCACTCCGTTTACCTTTTCACTGATTCCAAGGTCAGCCTGTCGTACAAGGATAAGCTTTCGGTCAGAGGGTGGCGGGTTTTGCTGTTGCGCAGAGATATGAAAAGAGGCAACCAGCATCAGGGCCATCATGAATAAACGGATGAGGTGAACAGGTACCAATCGACTGATCATAAACTATTGTTCTTAAAATATATCCGGTCAATGACAAACAGTAATCATGCCGTAAACCTTCTGCAAAAGTAAGCTTTTCAGAAACACACAGGCAGCCGGTTTACCAGGACACCCTTGTTCAACCTCCCAACCCTTTGTATCTTTGCCTCCAAATTGAATGACCATGAATGCACTTGAACAGTTGAAGAAACATACCCGGGTGGTAGCCGATACCGGTGATTTTGAATCGATGACCGCCTACAGGCCTGTGGACGCCACAACCAATCCATCACTTATTTTTGCCGCTGCCCGTCAGGAGAAATATCATCATCTGGCTGCCAAGGCCGCAACCGAAGCAAAAGCCCTCAGCAATGATAAAGCCTTACAGCTGACCTATTGCCTCGATCGTGTGGCAGTCAACTTTGGACTTGAAATTCTGAAGATCGTACCAGGCAGGGTCAGTACAGAAGTAGATGCCCGGTTGTCGTTCGATACAGAGGGTACAATCAACAAAGCGAGAGAACTCATAAGACTGTATGAAGCAGAGGGTATTGGCCGCGAGCGTATTCTGATCAAAATAGCCTCCACCTGGGAAGGTATCTGTGCAGCCAGGGTACTTGAACAAGAAGGCATCCACTGTAACCTCACCCTGTTGTTCTCAACGATACAGGCCATCGCTTGTGCCGAAGCCGGGGTTACCCTCATTTCACCTTTCGTGGGGCGGATTCTTGACTGGTATAAAAAAGAAGAAAACCTCGTTGTTGAAAGTCCTGACAAAGACCCGGGGGTGATGTCGGTGACCGAAATATTCAATTATTACAAGCATTTTGGTTACAAGACCGAGGTGATGGGTGCCAGTTTTCGCAACAAGGGAGAGATAACAGCTCTGGCCGGATGCGATTTACTGACCATTGCCCCTTCACTACTGAAAGAACTTGAAGCCTCTGACGAACCCGTTCCACTGAAGCTCAACTGGGAAGAAGCACTGAAGCTTACAATGAACAGGATACCATCCGACGAAAAGGCATTTCGCTGGCTCATGAATGAGGATGCCATGGCTACGGAAAAACTGGCTGAAGGAATTCGCAAATTCACTGTTGATCTGTTGAAGCTCGAAGATTTTCTCAAAATAGAATTCCTGTAAACCCTTCGTATCGGATAATCCTTCCTGATTCATATTAAGCCGGTCTGACAGGCCAAAGCCATTAGGTGATAACCTGTCTTACGGTTTTCTATTGCCCGTCAGAAATTACGAAATTTAACTGACTGCAAATAAGATCGTTCAACCATTAGTCATAATTTCATTCAACGTAAATAGCAAACTTGCTCAATATGCCTGATTGTATAAATATTTCATTGATTATTATCTTTTCAGGCCTTTTGGTATATAATCTGGAGTTCATTGCAATTCAAGAGAGACTCTCACATTAAACTTTCAGTCTTCCCCCGGAGAAAAGCAGAAGGGATGGCCGGTAAAGCAATAACGTAAAAATTTCTGTTAGCCAATAAGATACCTTTTTACTTTCAAATAAAAGGTTGCTTCCCCTATCCACTAAACATCCTGCATCAATCACCATAACAGACGACTATTCGCTGCAGATGAATACCAGACCTACTGCAGGTCAATTCGTTGTAAAAACCTTACGAATGCAGGTCAAAGGCTTTTTTAAGACCAGATTACGATCCACGGACTTTCTGTAAACAATACGCCATCGCGTTATAAAAAACTGCAATGGTACAATAATTGCATTAACACGGTATGGCAATTAAAAGAACATACAGCGGAAACCATGCGGGGATCAATCATAAACCAACCCTGTCCACGCGCAGGACCTACGCTTGATCTACGCTTTATCTACGGTTGAGCTACGGTTGAAGAATTAAAATGGTATCCCATTTCATAGATATTCAACGGCATTATTTTTTGAATTGCATTTCTGAAATGCAAGGGTTGAAAACCGGAATCCGGTCTTCACGACTCGAAGAGAAAGCTGATAGGGGTAAACTGTCGGTATAGTTATTACGCTTTCCCAAAAATTGTATTCGTCGGTTGATTTTCCCGGAACAGAAATTCTATCCCATCAGGCTGGCACCTGGTACGCGGTGTTGGTGCAGGTTTTGCCGACCTAATCCCCGCGGCCTGCAAAATTGCCCTTCTTACAAATATCATCGCGGAAGAAATTCAGCAGGGCATAAGAAACCGGTTGATCATCTTTCAGCATCTTCAACTGGTTGACAATCAAAAAATTTTCTGCTTAAAACTTATTGTTGGACTTACAACACCACCAACTGGGCAGTGAGCCGGCTACGCTGTTCAACCAGAATCTTTCGTCCGGCGACCACCTGATCAATTACCCCCTGATTATACCTGCGGATGGTTATCAGTTGCAATCCTTCGTTGTAACGAACCTTAAAGGAGGCATTTAGTTGCAAAATCACCTGGGGAATTCTACGGGGATCGCCATCTACACACACCGAGAAACTGATAGCAGAGTTCTGCATGAGGTTAATCCTGACACCGGCATTACTGAACACACCAAAGATGATCTGAAGATTTTTCTCGGCGATGAATGAAAAATCGCGGGGAGCAATGCTGATCAGCACCTGATTGGATTTAAAAATAAAAGAGGGCACATCCGGGATGGATTCGGCGAAATCACCAATGACGCTGCCCGATGCTGAAGGGTCGAGAAAGGAGCGTACATACAAAGGAATCTTCCGGTTCTGGAGTGGCTTGATCGTCTTAGGGTGAATAACAGTAGCCCCGTAATAAGATAATTCAATGGCTTCCTCGTACGAGATCTGGTCTAATTTTATCGTATCGGAAAAATATTTGGGATCGGCATTCAACACACCCGGGACGTCTTTCCAGATTGTGACATCACCGGCATCGAGCGACCAGGCAAGCACTGCCGCGGTAAAGTCAGAACCTTCGCGACCGAGTGTAGTAACTGCCCCCGAAGGATCAGAACCTATGAATCCCTGCGTTATGAATAAAAATCCCTTACCAGTTGCCTCACTGTTTAGGTTGACGGCTCTTTTGACTGCCGATCTGGTATCGTCCCAAACTACATGGGCATTGCGCCAGCTGTCATCGGTAACTATTAACTGACGGGCATCCAGCCATCTGTTAGGTATATTATGCTGATTCAGATAACGGCTGATAATAGTGGTGGAGATCAGCTCCCCGTATGGGACTATCTGATCATATAACCTGTCGAAAGGCAGGTTGCCCGGTTGCCTGGTTACCGTTATCAGCTCATCAAACAACAGACTGGCTTCGTCCATGTAGTTGCCGGCTTCGTCACCATACAGGTCTGACAAAATTGCCCGGTGATAATCAATCACCGCATCGAGATACCCACTAAGGGATTCATCCTTACGAAAACAGGCTTCAGCAACAAGTTCCAGTGCATTGGTTGTTTTGCCCATTGCACTGATCACGACCACAAGATTATCTTTATTAAACTGTTGAACGACAGATGCCAGATTCCGGATTGCATCAGCATCCTTTACCGAAGCTCCACCAAACTTAAAGACCCTGACAGCACCACTCATAACCGGGTTTACATTTATTACTCCTGCAAAGCTACACCATTTTAGCACGACAACGAAACGTTGGCAAAAGGTTAAAAAGCATCAAATTATAGTTAATCTGCCCCCATTCAGCTGAGCATGATGTAACTTTGAGGCCTTGAATGCGTCAATCCTTGTGTAAACTTCCAATCCTGACTCCTATGATTAAGACCCTTTCGCTCACTAAAATCTTTCGGACTGATGAGGTTGAAACCACAGCGCTGAATGAAGTTTCAATGGAAATCTCGCAAGGAGAATTTGTTGCCATAATGGGCCCTTCAGGGTGCGGCAAATCTACCCTGTTAAATATTCTTGGCTTGCTCGACAACCCGTCGGGAGGGCAATATTTCTTTCTTGGAACAGATGTCAGTGGCTTCAATGAACGCCGGAGAGCTTCGACGAGGAAAGAAAATATTGGGTTTGTATTCCAGAATTTCAACCTGATAGATGAACTAAACGTTTTTGAAAACGTAGAACTTCCACTTATCTATTTGGGTATGAGTGCCCGCGAACGAAAGCAACGGGTTGAGACAGTATTAGAAAAAATGAATATTTCGCACCGTAAGAAACATTTCCCGCTTCAATTGTCGGGAGGGCAGCAACAACGAGTGGCAGTTGCAAGAGCAGTAGTGGCCAGCCCAAAACTGATTCTGGCAGACGAACCTACAGGAAATCTTGATTCAGCTCATGGAGAAGAAGTCATGGATTTACTAAATACCCTGAACCAGGCTGGCACAACAATCATCATGGTAACTCACTCCCAGCGCGATGCAGAATACGCGCAACGCATCATAAGGTTATTTGATGGCCAGATAATCAACGAGAATATCAACAGAAAGTTTGCCCTCTGAACCACAAACAAGACAACTTTCAATTATGCTTAAAAACTACCTGAAAACCACCTGGAGGAACCTGACCCGCAACAAGTTCTATGCTATTATCAACATAGCCGGTTTGTCAATCGGCATTCTGACAGCACTTTTCCTGTTGTTATTCGTTCAGGATGAGCTGACATACGACAAACACAACGAGAATTACGAACGGATATACCGGTTGGAGTCACATTTTGACATTGCCGGCAAACAGGATTTATTCGCTGTTGTTCCAATCCCTATGGCACCTGCTCTGAAAACAGAATTTCCGGAAATAGAGAATTTCGTCAGGTTTGCCCCTGAACAGGACATCAGGATGCGATACGGTGAAAACGAATTTGCAGAGGAACATATCTGTTATACCGACAGCACAATTTTCGACATCTTCACACATCATTTTGTTTCAGGAACTCCTGAAAGGGCGCTGACCGAACCTTTCACCTGCGTTATAACAGAGTCTTTTGCGAAAAAATATTTTGGTTCAGAGAACCCCGTGGGTAAGATGCTTGAAAGCTCCAGGGGTAGAAGTTTCAAGGTAACGGCAGTTATTGAAGACCTGCCTGAAAACAGTCATCTGAAATACGATTGCCTCCTTTCAGCCTCATCTATAGTTCAGATTATTGGAGCTGAAAGGTTCAACAGCCTAAAGCCGGAAGCCTTCTGGAATATTGGTGTTTATGCATACGTATTGATGAAGCCCAATACCAACATCGATGTAATACATAGCAAATTCAAACCATTCTACGATAAATACATGGCTCCTGTGGGCGAAAAGATAAATGCGAGCTATGAACTTCTGACGACCCGCCTTGACAAGATACATCACACTTCAAAACTTGGTGCTGACCAACCGGTCGGAAACATGGCCTATGTGTACATTTTTGGGGCTGTTGGCATATTCATTCTGATACTTGCTGGCATCAACTATATGAATATGGCTACTGCCAGAGGTGCTGAACGTTCGCGTGAAATAGGCATCAGGAAGGTTGCCGGAGCGCATCGCCACCAGTTGATCCGGCAATTTATCAGTGAATCGCTGCTTCTTTCCTTTGTTTCATTCCTTATATCGATCGCCCTTGTCATCCTGCTCCTGCCCTTCTTCAACGAATTGGCCGGGAAGCAGATGGATTACGGGAAGCTTTCACAACCGATAATCATACTGGGCGGGCTGGCCATTACGCTGATCATAGGGATTGCTTCCGGTTCCTATCCGGCATTCTACCTCTCTTCCTTTGAACCGGCTATGGTACTTAAAGGAGCTGTTGTAAAAGGAAAAGGAAACCTGAGAAGAATTCTGGTAGTGTTGCAGTTTCTGGTTTCAATCATCATGATCATTGCCACCCTGACTGTAGGCAGCCAGCTAAGTTACCTTCAAAAGACCGATCTGGGATTTGAAAAAGACAACGTGGTCGTGGCTCCCATAACCGATACTGCCATGCGTCGCAAGGTCGACATCTTACGGAATGCCCTGCTCGAGAATCCAAATATTAAACAGGTAGCTACCTCGAGTGGTACTCCCGGCAACCAGGGTTCTATTGTTGTCATGAGAGTCGAGAAACCTGACGGAACAATGACAGAACAGACCCTGAACTTCATGATGATCGATACAGCATACCTCAACCTGATGCAATTCAGGCTCATTGCCGGAAGAAACTTTTCCAGAACAATGTCGACCGACCTGAAGGAAGGGGTAATCATCAACGAAACCGCTGCCAAAAGGTTAGGATGGGGAGACAATGCCATTGGAAGAAAGATTGATTTCGGCGTCGACATCGACGGCTCAGTACAACGACATACCAAGGTGATTGGCGTAATTAAAGATTTTAATTACCTGTCGCTCCATAATCCGGTTGAGCCTATTGTTCTTTTCCTGAATGAACGACCGTCGTATTATCTGTCGATAAGAACCAGCGGCGGAGATCAGCAGCAGATAATAGATTTCATTCGCAACACGTACCAGAAAGCTGGCGCGGTAGTTCCTTTGGATTATCAGTTCCTTGACCAGACAATGAACAAAATGTATACGGCGGAGATCAAGCTGGGAACCATCTTTACAGTGGCTTCAGCATTATCCATTTTTATCGCCTTACTCGGGTTGCTTGGTCTCGCCTCATTTATCATACGCCGGAGGACAAAAGAGATTGGAATAAGGAAAGTACTTGGAGCTCCTGTTGCAAGTTTAATTATTCTTCTTAATAAAGAATTTGTAATTCTTGTTGCAATTGCGTTCATCCTGGCAGCTCCTCTGGCATGGTATTTGACAGGTTTATGGCTAACAAACTTCGCGTTTCATACAACAGTTGGGTGGTTAATATATGCGGAAGCAGCGGTAGTATCACTCGCAGTAGCACTTGCGACCACTTCGTTTCACATATTGAAAGCAACACGATCCAATCCTGTGGACGCGATTAAGTACGAATAGTTTTTTCATATCAGATATATTTGTGTGTAAAGGTACCCCTTTGCCCCGGGAGGCGCGAAGGGGTTTTTTTATTGTCGCCTGAATCGACATGACCGCGACTGAACTGAGCAATGACAGATCATGCACTATTGTTGAACAATACAGTATCTGAACGAGTAAAACAACAAGAGATGAATCACACCACGCATTTCAATTACATAAACGCCAGCAAATTAAACACGAAACATGTTCATCCGATAAAAACAGAGGCTTGGACAATTCAGTATAAACCTGCGGAAACAAGAACATTCCACGTTTCCAGACAAAGAACAAACCCTTACCTTTGTCAAAATTTCATGGTTTGAACGCAAAGGAATTCATCGACATATACCGCAATGACATTCGTGTAAAAGATATCATTGCAGGTTTGCAATCCGGATCAATATCCAGGTTGCATGTAACCGGGCTAAAGGGATCAGCTCTTCCTATGACAGCCGCCGCCATTCATTCGATCACCCAGGGGATACATGTTCTGATTATTGATGACAAAGAGAAGGCAGCCTATACATTTAACGATCTGGAACAACTCTTCGAAGAACGCGAACTGCCTTTCGACAAACGGAGAATATTGTTTTTCCCGACTGCCTACCGCCGTCCGTACGAAATTGAACACACGGACAACGCGAATGTCCTGTCCCGGACAGAAGTGCTCAACAAGGTGAATAATGTCGGGAGAAACCTGGTAATCGTAACATATCCTGAAGCACTTAGCGAAAAAGTAGTAACCAAGAAAGTACTCAAGAAGAATACATTTCAACTTCGCGAAGGAGAAGAGGTAAGTCTCGATTTTCTGACCGATGTTTTAATCGAGTACGGCTTTGACCGGGTAGATTTTGTAGTTGAACCAGGACAGTTTGCTATCAGAGGAGGGATCGTTGACCTGTTCAGTTTCAGTGATGAATACCCTTACAGAATAGAATTCTCGGGTGATGAAGCCGAATCCATACGAACATTCGATCCTGTAACACAGCTTTCGCTGCAAAAGTTGACCCGTATCGCCATCATGCCCGATATTCAGGACAGATTTTCGCAGGAAGCCCGGGAAACTCTTATCGAATACCTACCAGAGACCTCGGTTTTCTGGCTTGATGATATAACATACATTTCCGAACGGCTGGATCTTGAGATGGACAAGGCACGTGAAGTTTATGAAGACCTGAGCCGCGACATCAAACATTTGGCTCCCGGAGAATTACTTACCTCAGGGAAACTCCTGTTAAGACAGCTTACCGATCGTAAACTTATACAGTATGGCGCAAAGCCTGCTTTCGAGAGCAAAGTCATAGCTTTTAATATAAAGATTCAGCCAACCTTCAACCGCAATTTCGACCTGTTGCTGACTGATCTCAGGAACCATACTGAGAAAAACTATATCAACATTCTCTGTGCAGAGAACCAACGTCAGCTGACCAGGCTGGAAACCATCTTCAACGATCTGGAACGGAATATTCCGGCGTTACAGCGAATTGCATATAAATCGCTTAACATAGGTCTTCACGAAGGATTTGTTGATGAAGATATTCAAGTGGCCTGTTATACTGACCATCAAATCTTTGAACGATACCACAGGTACCGGATCAGGGAAGGATTTGCAGGAAAGGAAGCCATCACACTAAAGGAGCTATACAACCTTAAACCTGGTGATTATGTAACCCATATCGATCATGGCATAGGCCGCTTTGATGGGATGGAGATTATCGAAAACAATGGCAGGCAACAGGAAGTTATTCGGCTGATCTATCAGAACGATGATGTACTATACGTCAGCATCCACTCTTTACACAGAATCGCGAGGTTCACCGGGAAAGAAGGGACAGCCCCTTCACTTCACAAATTAGGAGGGACAGCATGGGCAACGCAAAAGAGCCGAACTAAACAAAAAGTCAAGGATATTGCACGTGAGCTTATTCAATTATATGCTGCCCGCAAGGCAAGCAATGGTTTTGCTTATAGCCCTGATACGTACATGCAGCACGAACTGGAAGCATCGTTTCTTTACGAGGATACACCAGATCAACTAAAAGCTACACAGGATGTAAAAGCCGACATGGAACAGTTAATGCCGATGGACAGGCTGATATGTGGTGATGTAGGGTTTGGAAAGACCGAAGTAGCCTTACGTGCAGCTTTTAAGGCTGTGGCCGACAATAAACAGGTGGCAATACTCGTACCTACAACCATTCTTGCGCTACAGCATTACAAGACTTTCCGCGACCGTTTGCATGATTTTCCCTGCAGGGTTGATTACATCAACCGCTTTCGTTCCACTCAGCAGCTCAGAGGTGCTCTCAAAGAACTATCAGAGGGGAAAACCGATATCATCATCGGGACACACCGTCTGCTCAGCAAAGATGTAGTTTTCAACGACCTTGGATTATTGATTGTCGACGAGGAACAGAAGTTTGGAGTAAGCTCGAAAGAGAAACTTAAGCAATTAAGGGTTAATGTTGATACGCTAACCCTTACCGCGACGCCTATACCGCGTACGCTACAATTCTCTCTCCTGGGTGCCCGCGACCTTTCTGTCATTAACACAGCCCCGCCTAACAGGCAACCGGTTCAGACAGAAATAAGGACATTTTCGGAAGCGGTAATCAGAGATGCCATCAGGTATGAAATAGGCCGGGGAGGCCAGGTTTTCTTTGTCCATAACCGTGTTCAGAATATTATGGATGTTGCAGGTATGATCAAGCGTTTTGTCCCCGATGCAACAGTAACCATCGGGCATGGCCAGATGGAGGGAAAAAAGCTCGAACAGGTAATGCTTGATTTCATAGAAGGCGACTCAGATGTTCTGGTAGCAACAACAATCATTGAATCAGGGCTGGATATCCCCAACGTGAATACTATCATCATCAACGACGCTCATCATTACGGGCTTAGCGAACTACACCAGTTAAGGGGACGAGTAGGAAGAAGCAATAAAAAGGCATTCTGCTACCTCCTGTCCCCTCCCCTATCAGCCTTAACAGATGAAGCTCGCAGAAGGCTTAAATCGCTTGAAGAATTCTCCGATCTGGGATCAGGCTTTAATATCGCTATGCGTGACCTTGATATCCGGGGGGCTGGGAACCTGTTGGGCGGAGAACAAAGTGGGTTCATAGCCGACATTGGGTATGAGATGTATCAGAAAATTCTGGATGAGGCTGTGACAGAATTAAAAGAAAAGGAATTCGCAGGGCTTTATGAGGAGACAACAACACCGAAAAACAGCGATTGTGTGTTTGAATCAGACCTTGAAATCATGCTTCCTGTTGACTATGTTGCCAACATGCCCGAAAGGATTGCCCTTTATAAAGAGCTCGACGGGATTACCCGCGACGATGAACTGACTGCTTTCAGTACACGGCTTACCGACCGCTTTGGTTCACTTCCAAAACCGGCACTTGAACTTGTAAATACAGTAAGATTAAGATGGCTTGCTGCTTCAATAGGATTTGAAAGAATTCTGTTGAAAAACAACCGGCTGACAGGATATTTCCCACCTGACCCTCAATCTTCTTACTACCAGTCTGAGCTCTTCGGAAAAGTACTAAAGTTCGTTCAGTCGAATGGGAAAATGTGCCGGATGAAAGAAATCAGTGGCAAACTAACACTGAGTTTCGATGGCATACAGGATGTGGTAAGCGCAATATATATCCTCAATCAGATATAACCCAGAAGATCGGGAATAAAAAAAGGGCACCCTGAAGGGATGCCCTTTTTTAAAACATATATGTATTATTTCACGGTAACAGAACCAATCTCCCATGAGGAGGCAATACTGCTTGTCGACCTGTACTTGAAAGCGATGTAAACTTTCTGGTTGGCAAAGGCAGCAAGGCTGATATCACCAGAATTGATGAAATCCCAAGTTGTGCCTGTAGGACGATTAGGGATGGTGAGTTCTGTCCAGGTGCCCTGAACTGAAGGATCACTGGTACCATCATAATCAGTAGAAATCATAACTTGAATGAACTCCCATTTTCCTTCAACATATTTCACTGCCTGATATACATTCATTACTGCATCTGTCCGGCCTGCGAGATCAATCTGAGGAGAAATCAACCAGTCTTCATTGGGGAAACGGGAAGGAGAAGCATATCCCGACATAAGGGCACATCCATCGTCATAGGTGGCTGTGGTCCATTCCTGCGCTCCGAGTACATTATATGATTTAAAAACACCCAGCCCAGTGGAGAATGTTTCTATAAATAGTGGCTGTTTAAATGAGAAGTGATCCAAATCTCCCCAATGGTTTAAAATAAGTTGTATTTTTGAATTGTAACGGGTTATAACTCCATAGATGGTACCAGTATCTTCAGGAAGAATATTCTTAGCAAATTTAGTGTAACTGCTGGTACGCATGATAATCTCTGTGCCGTCTAAAAATTCAATTGCCTGGTCAGAATCATCAGAGGAAGGCACAACTTTGCTACCTGCATTTCTAAATTTCACACCAGTCAAACGCACATAAGTATTATCATCAGAACCAATAGTGATGGTGCTAGCAGAAGAATGGGTTACAGGAACAATCTTCTCAGGTAAACCATCACGATAGAGATATTTAGACACCTCTGATGAAGTGATCTCAGACAGTTTTGCAATGTTGCGAACACCAAGCTGTATAAGGCTACCATAAGCACTTAGATGTAATCCTTTGCATTTTACATATACAGTTTGCCCGATACGATAATGCAGATAAAGGCTTCGTGGCTCAAGCAGAATCTGAATACCACCGGTTTCATCCTGAATGGCAAGAACCTGATAGAAATTACCTTCCTCGTCGCTGGAAACAACAACTCCTTTAATAGTTATATCGTCAACAATTGAATCATTCTCGATTACACCGGTATACAAAGTCTTCAACTGAGCAATTGAAACTAATGAGTCGGAAGAAGGATCGTAAGAAGGGACATCTGTCGGAGGAGTATCAAAATCCTCTTTAACACACCCACCAAGAAAGGTAGTTGCAGCAATGGCAACCAGGATGTAGAAAAACTTAAATTGTTTTTTCATGATATTTTAGTTTATTATTTATCGTGTTAAAATCTGAAACCAATATTGAGATAATAGGTACGGCCAAGTCCATAAAAATACTTAGCCGGGAATTTCTCATACAACTGGGTGTCCGACTCATAGCGGTATTGCTCATAGCCTCCGGTCACAAGATCTTTGTTATCGAGAATATTTGATACACTGAAGTTGATGTTCAGGTAATATTTCCCCATTTTAACCGACTTCCCAATGGAAGCATCCAGTGTAACGGCATCATCGAGTTTGGTTTGCTCAGTAATAGCAGATACCTTATCAACATCATCGGCAGTATACAGGCCATCGATAGCATTGGCAGTACGGCGAAGCGGGTTATAATCAAGGTAGTTCTTACCAAAATAGTTTACATTGGCATTAAAAAACCAGTAAGCCGGATGACGATAATTAAAACCGATACTCCCGGCGTTCTGAACACCAGGAACATAGAAATTCTTCAAATATATAGTCTGAGTAGTCTCTTTAAGGGTTCCATTCTCAGCTGTAATGGTTCCCTGCGGACGTGAAGTAATACGGTAATTTCCAACAGATGCCACAGCGGTCATAGAAATTGCAGTAGTAAGTTTCACCTCCGTTCCAAATTCAAAACCCTGATGAATTTTATCAATACCAGTTAATACCAGATGAACAAATGTATTCAGGTCGTCGTGATAAAAGCTGCGTAACTCAGTCTGATCATAGAACATGGTCTGAAAAGCAGTCAGACGTGCTTTAACATATGGGCTTCGGATGATATAACTAATATCGCCTCCAAGTATTTTTTCATTAGTGAGGCCACCGACAAAATCGTTACGGATACGTTGTGAAATGAAGGCATCACGAAGAGTAGGTGCTCTTTCCATCCACATCGCGTTACCCTGAATAAAATTACGACCATTAATCTCATATGTAAATCCTGCCTTTACACCCGGAGAAAGAAAATCTTTCTTTTCAGACTCTCCCAGCGAATTATCGGGGAATCGTCCATTCTGGTATAAGCCGTCTCGCCACATACGCGTGTAATTACCCATCGCTCCTATATAAAAGTCTCCTTTCATGTAAGTGAATTCGGCGTTGGCCCAAAGATTGAGTTCATCCTGATAGAGATTGTAATTATAGCCATAAGTATCTCCTTCACTCACCCTGCGGTTGGGATTTTGAAGATCATTCTGGGCAGCAACAGTATCACCGGCAAGATCACGTTCAGCAAACTGGTCGACATCGATCCAGTAGGTTCCGCCAAGCATATCATCGATCAGCTTGAAATGATGCCCTTTATATTTACGTGCTTCAATCCCGGCATTTATTTTCATGTAATCTGTAATCTGTGAATTAAGCAAAAAGCTCAATCCCATACTGGTTTGATCTATACGGCGATCTTCCATTATGTAGGCTGCCTGCTTACCCAAAGCATTCTGTCCGTAATTGGCCTGATACAATGAATTCCAGTCTATCAGTCCTGCTTCGGGATTCGTCTTCCAATACTCTGTTGCAGCATCTCCACCTGCTATATCACCCTTGAGATAATAATAACTTGGAAGATTACGATAATAATCAGGACGGGGATCAGCAGCATTATACCAATTAAGCGCCTTTGATCCACTATATCCGCTTTGAAAAAACGCACTGGTAGTAAGGCGGGTATTTTCTTTTATCTGCCAATAATGGTTCAGGGTAAAGATGGGTTCATGGAAATGCTTGATACGGGAAGCCCTTTTCTCTCCATTCTGATATCCCCAGTTAGCATTGTATAGATTATCTCCCAGAAGGTCATAAACTTCCTGGGTTGACCCAGAACGCTGAGCACGCTTGGTTGGGGTTCCCATAACACTGAAAGCAAGTGAATGTTTCTCGCTAATTTTCTTTTCAGCGGCAGCAAAGTAGCTGTATGAATCGTAGAATAACCCGTCAATTGCTCCCTCTGTTCCATAACGTTTCGATGCGCTAACACTAAAAGCCCATCCATTTTCCATCATGCCTGTTGAATGGGTAAACATCCATCGATGGGTATAAGAACGATTACCAAGGGAATAGGTAAATTTCGTTTGCTGACGTTGTTCTGAAGCACGTGTAATGATGTTGGTTGATCCTCCGGGATACCCAAAAGAAAAGGATGAAGAATTCAAACCAATGGAAACTTCCTTGTTTCGAGTAACATCATTCAGCCCACCCCATTCACTCCAGGCAGGCCAACCTGTTTCAGCATCATTAACTTTCACCCCGTTCATGTAAACTGCGAAGTTCTCCGAATCAAACCCTCGGGTCTTGAAGTAAGCAGCACTTAAAACATATCCCGCTGTGGAAGTAAAAACGTCACCTGTGGATTGCAGAAGTCCACCAACCGACTGCACCCGTCCTTCATCCTCAAGATCAAGCTGAGAAGCCGAAACTTCAGTAATCCCCTGAACATCACCTGAAGATGAATTAGTTACCGTAACTATTGGCGACCAGACATTGTCTCCTTCTTTAATCTCAATTTCTTTCGACAGGGTCTCTATTCCCTGACCGTTTGCCGTTACATAGAGCTTACCCGGGGTAAGCCCCTTGATTTCATAGTTGCCCCCACCATCGGTGGTTGTCTGAACTAACCCTGCTATCACAGTAACCTGCGATACCGGACGTCCTGACGACTGATCGGTAATCGTCCCGCGCAGGGTTCCTGTCTGAGCAGAAACCATCACTACGACTATCATCAGTGTGAGTGTAGAAATAATTTTCCTTATCATATTTTTAACTTAAATTCTATCCCTTCTAATAGATAATAAAGAGTATGGATGGTTTGTTCTTACCCTTGATTTCCGGATAAAAGGGGCACAAAGTAACGAAAATTTATCGCTTCCGGCTTAAAATTAATCTTAATGAACTAATAATTCAATGTATTCATTTAACCGTAAATATAAGCATCAACCTAATCAGAAACATTCATTTCTTCAATTCATTATCTTTTCCAGCATCATTCTTCTATACTGACTATCAGAAATCATGACCAGAATACCATTGCTGTTTAAAGGGCTGTACAAAGATCAGCAGATTCATTAATTAAGGATGCCCCCCGGAAAAAAGCAATCCATAAATACCTGACAATTATCACTTTTAACCTCCAAACACAACACCCGGATAATTCAGACACCTCATATAGAAATGCCTAAATTAAACCAGCACCTGCCTGACCAAATTTTCCCAGAAGGTAATTCCAACAGGAATCAATTCATCAGGAAAATCATAATCGGGGTTATGCAGTGCTGAATGATTTTGCCCGGCACCCAGACCGACAAATACACCTGGCCAACGATCGGTAAACTGTCCGAAATCCTCTGACCATCTGAATGGCTCCTGCACATTGATAACCTCGCATCCGGCAGCTTTTGCCGCCATTATTGCTGCATTCACCATCTCGGGATTGCTCATAGTGGCCCTGAAAGGATCACTAAACGATACACCTGCTTTAAGTCCATGTCGCCCGGCCACTTCATACGCGAGAGACAACAATCTGTTCTTCAATGAATCTATCCCCTGGTTACTGTACGTACGAAGCGTCGCGGCTACAATCGCATCACCAGGCGCTGTGCCAAATGCCGGTGATCCAAGCCTTGCATATATTACAGTAACAAGATGAAACTCATTGGCATCAGTTACAGGATTCTTCATACTCTCGAAACCCGTCAGAAGTTGCGCCAAAGCCAGCGCAGGAGATAATCCGGTCTCAGGATAAGCTGCATGAGCAGTTTTCCCTTCAAGATGTATTGTAATTCCTTCAGATGCTGCGGCAAATGCACCTTCACGCACGAGTATGTTACCCATTGGGTATCCCGGAAGATTGTGAAGACCAGCTACGAAATCAGGAACTATTGACTGAAACGCCGGATCTGCGATAACTGAGGAGGCCCCCAAACCCACCTCTTCGGCAGGTTGAAACAACAAAACCACCTCCCCCGGAAATTCCTTTTTTTTAAGAAATGGCACTATACCCGCCAGCATAGCTGTATGCCCATCATGCCCGCATTTATGGCTGACTGCATGTTTCCTCGACTTATATTCGAATACATTCACCTCCTGGATAGGAAGAGCATCTGTATCGGCCCTTAACAAAAAGCGGCTCCCCGGCCGGCTCCCTTCATAGACAAATGCAATACCTGTACCATTAACCAGTTGAACGACCCTGTCGGGTTCTGTGGGCATAAGGAAATCAGAAATAAGGGCAACTGCCTCAGCTTCTTCACCCGAAAGGCAAGGACTTGCATGAAGCCTATGCCTGAATTCCATTACCCTGTCCAGCCAGCCGTCACTTCCAAATGAGTCGGAGATTAACATGAATTGTATTTATTACTTTTGCACTTTACGACTTCAAAAGTAGAAATAATGTACGATCTCTATCCGCTTAAATTCTCCCCCATTTTTAAAGATAAAGTATGGGGCGGCCAACGCATTCATTCTGTTCTGGGTATGGATTTTTCACCTCTGCCAAATTGCGGGGAAGCATGGATAATCTCAGGATACAAAACCGACCCCGGTATTGTTGAAAATGGATTCCTTGCAGGCAACGAACTGAATGAACTGATCGAAGTTTATATGGGTGAACTGGTTGGCGAAGCAAATTATGACCGGTTTGGCAATGAATTCCCCCTTCTCATAAAGATTCTCGATTCAAATGACTGGCTATCAATACAGGTTCATCCAGATGATGAGCTGGCAAAAATCAGGGGTATCGGTAAAGGCAAAACCGAGATGTGGTATGTTATGGATGCTATGCCGGGAGCCCAGCTTATTAGTGGATTCAACCAACCCGTTGGAAAAGACACCTATAGAAAACTCATCAGAAACAAGACATTAAAAGATGTACTTAACTTTGAAACAGTTCAGAAAGGAGATGTATTTTTCATGCCATCGGGAAGAGTGCATGCCCTCGGCCCAGGGGTGATGCTTGCTGAAATACAACAAACTTCAGATAATACGTATCGGATTTATGACTGGGACCGCTTAGATGCTTCGGGACAACCCCGTGAAATGCATGTTGAACAGGCTCTCGATGCTATCGATTTCACAGTTCAAAAAAACTACCGGACAGATTACCCCAGAGTGAAAAATGCTGCCCAACCACTTATCGATTGTCCCTTTTTCACCTCGAATCTGTTGGACTTAAATATTCCGCTTGCCAGAGACTATAGTGCGCTTGACTCTTTCGTCGTTCTTCTCAACACCGAGGGTATTGTCAACATTGAATATGAAGGGGGCAAAGAAATACTCACTCCCGGCCAGGCTATATTAGTGCCGGCAATCAACGAATGGGTGCGCATTTACCCCGATCGCTCCGCGAAGGTATTGGAAGTTTATATTAATCCGGCAGACTAAAAACCGGATGAATAATGTAACATTTCAACCTTAAATGTATCTCATACAATGATGTTCACGATGTCTGATTAATTATCCTCAGTTCTTCTGCCACAATCATTGCCATGTATCTTAAGTATAATAGTACATTCAGGTTGATACTCAAAAAACTGCTGTTCCTAATACTAATACCATGCTTAGCCTGGTCGCAGGTAACTTATGCACAGGCAGACTCTAAGGTCGATTCTCTCATTAACAGGTTATCTGAAACCAAAGATTCCGAGAAAGTAAAAACACTTCTTAAACTTTCAACCTGCTTCATTAACTCAGATGCACGAAGGGCGTTAGATTATTCCATCACGGGTTATGGTATTGCCAGTACTCAAAATAATATTGAAAATGCTGCGCTCTGCCTAATACAGCAAGGACTTGCCTACAATAACCTGGCAAGTTACGATAGTTCCATCCAGGTGTTAAACCATGCGCTGAAAAGCTACCAATGGCCACTTGAATCTCATCATCTGGCAAGATTATATACAGCGTTAGGTATCGCTTATGAAAACTCCGGGCAAACTGATCAGGCACTTTCCAATTATCAGAGGGCCTTTGAAATCTATAAAAAACAAAACAATCATCTGGGAATTGCAAATTCTAACCTCAACATAGGATGCCTTTTCTCGCGTCAGAAAAAATACACAGAGGCCAATGAGTACCTCGAGAAAGCGCTTTCTATTTCGCTGAAATATAATGTTACAGTAAGCCTTGGATCAATCTATAACAACCTCGGGGTAGTTTGCGACGTCAGGAACCAGAAGGATAAAGCCCTTGAATGGTATTCAAAAGCCCTTGAAATTCAAATGAAACAGGGCAATAAAAGCGGCATGGCGAATATTTATCACAATATGGCCATGATATACAGCGACCGGCATGAGTATAAGAAAGCGCTTGATAACCAAAAAAAATCACTTGAACTTAAACTGGCAACCGGGAATCGTGAAGGGACTGCCAACTCATACAGTCTCATGGCAGATATCTTAATTAATATGAGAAGATTCA
Organism: Crocinitomicaceae bacterium; assembly: GCA_003247185.1. Lineage (GTDB taxonomy): Bacteria > Bacteroidota > Bacteroidia > Flavobacteriales_D > Crocinitomicaceae > UBA4466. The sequence continues at coordinate 5,541 of QKAV01000113.1, read as the reverse complement.
ATGAAGCAGAACCTGTCGCTAAAAAAGCTCTTCAGATGGCATCAGAAGGCAATTATAAAGTTGTTGAAGCATTAGCCCACAAGCAAATGGCTGACATCTACCATCAACAGGGACGTGATGCTGAGGCATTCAAACACCTGCTTCAGACAATTTCTCTCAAGGATAGTATATACAGTCAGACCGTAAGCGAACAACTGTCGGAAATGCAGGCCAGGTATGAGGTAAAACAAAAGGAACAGGACAATGAGATACTCCGGCAGCAAATCTCGCTTCAAAAAGCCAGAGAAATCAAACAACGTGATTCTTTCCGGTTCCTGACTTTCGTTGCTATTGCCACTACTGCTGTACTCTTGCTCCTTTTCATCCTGCTGAGAATGAAAATCCTTTCAATGCGGAAGACGAAGCGCCTCTACGATCAGGAATACAGACTTAAAGAACTTGAACTGGCAGCTGTTGAAAATGATTTCAGACGCATTGAGGCTGAAAAACGGCAGGAGGAAGCCGAAAAAACAATGCTCCTGCAAAAACTGGAGACAGAAAAAGAGATCAGGAAGCTGGAAAGTGAGAACCTGAATGCCAGGATTGAGCTAAAAAACAAAGAGCTTACCTCCCTGTCGGCTCATTTCATCAACAAAAATGAAACACTTGGACGCATCCGCAAAGCACTCATTACGCTCAGGCGGTATTTTAAAGACGGGGCTCCTGATGCGCTTAATGAACTCCTCTCCATTATCAACAGTAACCTGGATTACGACCTCAACTGGAAAAAATTCCGCTACTCCTTCGATGAAACCTATCCCGGCTTTTTCGACAAACTAAATGATCTTGTCCCGGAGCTTACTCCAAATGAACAAAAACTCTGTGCTTATCTATATATCAACCTTTCTTCCAAAGAGATTGCCCAAATCATGAATATCTCTCTGTCGTCGGTTAATAAAAACCGGCAAAGACTCAGAAAAAGGCTAAACCTGCCTCCCGAAGGTGATATATATACTTTTTTATGTAGTGTTTAAGTCCCGTTTCTATCCGTTTCGCTTATCAGTAGTAAACTGTAAATGGTAGTGCAATAATTCTGCAATTATTTCACGAAACACACTTAAAAACAAATACTTAAAAACAACAAAGAGCCTAATTTAACCCCGATTATCCTACCAATTGTCCTACCTGATTATTTGGACAAACAGGCTGCGTGTATTTCCTTTGGCATATCGATCCTGTTTCAGTTATTCGAATCAATCGAATGATGATCTAAAGGAGATATAACACTCAATCTTATTAATTTTATCAATATCATGAAGAACCTGATTTTTACAATTTGCTTTTTTATCCTGTCCATTGCCGGTACATGTCAATGGGTAAATATGACAACTCCGGTAACGGATCCGCTTTATGCAGTCTCATTTTGCGACCCAATAAATGGAATTGCCGCGGGGGCATCAGGGACTGTAATCATAACCAATGATGGTGGCCTTACCTGGACGCAGTTAACAGGCTACTCGGAGGACTTTCGTAGTGTCTGCATGGTAAACCCGCAACTTCTTTTTCTGGGAGGTGATAACCTCTATCGCAGCAGTGATGGCGGGCAGACATGGACTACCCCGGGTATCCAGTCACCCAAAAGCTTTAGTTTTGTTGATAACCTGAACGGCACATGTACAGGCATATCAGGTGTCTATCAAACCACTGATGGCGGGGAATCATGGAATAAGGTAGTTAATGGAGGAACTACTGTTTATGAATCCTCTGCTGACTTTGGACAAACAGCCATAGCCATGGGGAATGTGGGCGGATTTATAACTTATTCTGCGGCTGCTGTACGTAGCGAAGGTGGAGCCTGGTATAGTTTCGATTCGTTTTCATTTCCAAACTCCAATGCATGGGTCAGTGTACATTTCCCAAACCCCGACACAGCCTATCTCTTTATGAATCAATTCAACCACTGGGTTCCGTCAGACAAAAATCAGTTCGTGAGGCTTACAGGGTTTGAACTTGTATCCGATCCGTTTGGTGGCCTGATGTGGGCATTTCAATCAGAGATTATAAACGAAACTATTCCTGATTACATGAATTCTGTTTTCTTTCTCAATACACGGGAAGGATATGCCTGCGGAGAGAATGGCTCTATTTACAAAACAACCACCGGTGGCTCAACCTGGGAAACAGATTATTCGGGTGCCTCGATGCTCTGGAAAATGCAATTCGTCAACAATGCCGTGGCCTATGCTGTAGGGGATGATGGGACTTTGCTCAAACACGATCTCACCACCGGCATCAACCATCCCGGATCGGCTGTAGCATTCAATTTGTACCCAAACCCTGCAAAAGAAGCCTGTATAATCAAAACCAACGGGAATGCCTGTCGCATAGAGGTTATATCGACCGAAGGCAGGGTTGTATTCTCACAACTCATTCAAAAGGATCAATGCGAAACAACGCTTCACCTTCAATCATTGCACCCGGGGCTTTACATAATTCGTTCAACATCTGTCTCCGGCGCGACGTGCGTTGATAAACTGGTGCTGGAATAACAGCCCCCCTCTTCAAAATAAATGTCGGTTAATAAACAGGCAACTCGACTACTGTCGGGGTTGCCTGTTATTCTTTAATGTATAACTACCCGGAACCTGATAACATCAGCAAATCTTGCTAAATAATCAATCTCCTGAGAATAATTAACCGGACGGGAAATCATAAAACCATTATTAACACCGGGGTATAGCTTACCTTATCAACATATTACAATTAACCCAACAGAAAAATTCCATCTAAACTATATCCGGGGAACAATCTTTCCAATATCTCAAATCTTTAACTTTGCCTGTCAACTTCTAAAGATTCATTGCATCAGTACAAAATCAAAACATCGTAATCGTATTAAAAATGAAGACAGCACTAATTCTCGTCGACATACAGAATGATTATTTCGACAACGGCAAAATGCCCCTTTACGGATCAGGTGAAGCAGGTGAAAATGCAAGCAGAATTCTTGAGAAATTCAGGGCGGGGGATGAAACCATCGTTCATGTACGACATATTGCATTGCAGCCTGGCGCAACCTTTTTCGTCCCTGAAACAGAAGGATCTGAAATACATGCCTCTGTTTTGCCTCTTGAAACCGAAAAGATCATTACCAAACATTTTCCAAATAGTTTCAGAGAAACCCAACTGCTCAGCTTCCTGCACGATAATGAAATTACAGAACTGGTAATCTGTGGTATGATGACCCATATGTGTATCGATGCAACAACCCGGGCAGCAAAAGACTTAGGATTTAATATTACCCTGATCGGTGATGCCTGTGCCACCACCAACCTGGAATACGAGGGGCAAATAATTAAAGCGGAAGAAGTTCATAAAGGTTTCCTCGCAGCTTTAAACTATTTCTATGCCGTGGTAACTACCACAAAAAAATACCTTTATAAAGAATAGCCAATAATTTAACATACCAGGCCAAGCATTTGCAACCTGTCAAAAAAGCAGCCTTTTACAAGATTAGCCACTGCACAGGCAATTAACTATACCGCGTGTTGCGGTGCGCTAATTTTTATCAATCTTTAAATATATTGTTTTCACTTCTGCTTTTCCGTTATGATTATAAATTATCTCAGAGGTTTTAAAACCAGTTGAATCGTAATCATATTTTCTCACATTGTTTCCTGCACTAAAAGTAACTTCAGGAGTAATTGGATTCGCTGTACTAATAATTTCTTTCTCAATCATAACATTGTCCTTATTGTATTTAAACAATTCTGTTTCATATACTTTTTTTCTTACTCGATAAATTTTTATTACATTACCAAAAGTATCATAATAATACCGCCCAATCCATACTGTATCTTGATTCTGTAAAGTTATCTCTGTGTCAATCTTATTGTTCAGATATGAGTAATGTTTCCATATTTCAAATTCTTCACCGTTCATGTTTTTTCTCTTGTCCGTTCTCTCTTTAATCAAACGATTATTCGAATCATAAAAGAAAACTTGCTCAAATTTTACAGAATCTAAATCTACAACAGAGTTCATAGTACTATAATAGCCAATATGATTACCGAGTGAATCAAAAATCCAAATGTTTCGGCGACCATAATTGCAATTTCTACCCCAAATAGTTTCAACCAATCTACCGAGTGAATCATATAGAAAGGTAGTGCAATCGCCTTCCCGTCCAATTTTTCGAATCAAGGTATCATTGCGATAGAATTCTGAATATCTGAAATTATCAGGATCATTAGAATTTGAATAATAACTCCGTATCTCGTAGTCATAATCTACGAAATCATAATTTCTTGATTTATCTGATGCTTTGCATGAAATAATCAGAATCAAAATGCTTACTATGTAGTATCGTATCTTCATTTTAATGTACCACAACGGTGGTGATATGGACAGTAAGGGATTTCAGGCTTCAAAACTATCAAGTTACCACCCAGAATTGGTACGGATGATACCACACGAAAACCTCTGAAACCCGCATGCACTTTACCATGTATTGTATGCCGTGCATTTTTACTCTGTCAATTTATATAAAACATTCAATTCTAGTCCTTCTTTATCATGTTGCACCCAAAAATCCTTAAGCTTTATTTCTTTAACCGCTGCATTCTCTGGCCCAAATTGATAATCAGTCAAGAAAAACAAATTCTTTGTCGGCGATTTAAGAAATCCAATTTTAATGATTTTTGCAATTTCAATTTGATAATCAAGCAAGAATTTAAATCTAAAATTTTGATTTGAACCATTCTCTCCCTTATCAAAATTAGGAATCATAATGTTTCCTGGCTCAAAATCCCAATCAACAATAAGTCCCGCAAAAAAAACAAATTCTTTATCATTTTTAAAATCAGGATTGCCGATGTGAACAATGATTCCATTTTCCTTTTTCAAAAAGTCATTGAATAATCCGCGGTGACTAATCAATTTATCCTCTTCAATTATAGCAATATCAAAGTCATATTGGTTTAATCCCAATTTATCAGCTCCTATACTTACTATTTCAATTGTCGGCATATCTTATCACCTAAGTTTTTTGCATGGTATATAACGTTAGCGGCTATAAACAGTGGCAGGCTCCGTAGCTGCATTCGTATCCCACGTTACAGATCTACGCTTCGAGACGAGACGTTAAATATGCTATAGCCCCCGCCATTGTTTATAAGCCGTTGTCAGGTGCTGGTGTTATTTTTCTGTTTAATTGGTATCCATATTTCTTCCTCTGAATCAGGATCTCCATTTTTGTATTTGTCTCCCAATATTTCAAAGTGCGGTCTGTCATCTAATAAATAGTTTGAATTTGGTAGCCAAGTCCCAAAAATATAAATAAATATACTGTTGTCTGTACTTAGTCCTTTATAAGGAAAAACTGCATAAAGTCCTTCGTTCAACGTAAAAGTATCCATTTTTTCAGGTATATTATCAAAATTATAAACCTCAATAGCAGCCCATTTTTCAAATTCTTGATTTAAATCACCTAATCTTAAAGGTTCATTGTAAACCTGCATTGAAATCATCTCACTTGTAACACTATTATTAATTTCTCTTCGT
>QKAV01000241.1 GCA_003247185.1 Crocinitomicaceae bacterium | reverse complement strand
AATCCGGATCCGATGCCAGTGTGGCAGGTGACTTTAAAGCGTTTTTTAGATATCACAATTTCACTGATTGCTATTATTGTTTTACTGCCATTGTTTGTCGTGCTGGCGCTACTGGTTAAGTTTTCATCTCCAGGCCCGATCTTTTTCCTGCAGGAACGAATCGGAATTAACGGTAAATCATTTAAGATTATAAAATACCGAACAATGGTTGTGGATGCAGAGAAAGCAGGGCCACAATTATCATCCAGTAACGATCCCCGCATTACTAAAATAGGTCGATTCATGCGTAAAACACGTCTGGATGAATTTCCTCAGTTCGTGAACGTGCTGAAAGGGGAGATGTCTCTGGTGGGACCGAGACCGGAAAGGCAATTCTACATTGACAAGATTGCTTCTTTGGAGCCGCAATTCCTGGAATTGACTAAAGTTCGTCCCGGAATCACTTCATGGGGACAGGTAAAATATGGTTACGCGGAAAACGTAGAGCAGATGCTTGATCGCATGAAGTTTGATTTGCTTTACCTGAAAAACAGAAGCCTATCCCTTGATTTCAAGATTATGCTTTACACACTTTTGATCATTGTCAAAGGAAGCGGAAAATAATTATTTGATTTCCACTCTGAACATTTCCTGATCACCGATTTTCCCCACTAATACATCTCCGATTGCAATCGGTCCGACACCGGCAGGAGTTCCTGTATAGATAAGGTCTCCGGTTTTCAATGTCATGAATCTGGAAATATAGGCAATCAATTGATCGATCTGAAAGATCATATCTTTTGAAGTGCCCGATTGAACCTGTTTATCGTTTTGGAAGAGTGAAAATTCTATATTGCTCCGATCGAGTTGATCAACCGGAATAAATTGATCGGAAATAACAGCGCTTCCTTCAAATGATTTGGCAATTTCCCAGGGATGTCCCTTTTCCTTACATTCCTGCTGAAGATCACGGGCCGTAAAATCTATTCCCAAACCGATCTGATCATAGTATCGGTTCGCAAACTTTTCATCAATGTGTTTTCCCTGCTTATTGATGCGTACAACAAGTTCACACTCGTAATGGATATCTTTCGAAAAATCCGGATAATAAAACGGAGCGTTATGCTGGAGAAGTGCTACATCCGGTTTCATGAAAAACATAGGTTTTTCCGGCAGAGCAGCATTCATTTCTTTTGCATGATCCGAGTAATTTCGGCCGATACAGATTATTTTCATTTGGAGTTGAATTTATTTTTTAGTTGATCGAGTTTTCCTGCCATATCCGTTGGACCGGAAGTTTTTTCCGCCTGACGTTTTGCCTTAATGCGTTCCGCTTCCTTCTTCAATTGCATTTTGGTATAAAGCGGGAAATCCGCATCCATCATCCAGCCGTAATATCCGGGTTCTTCCTTCATAACCTGTTCAACTGTCTTACCTTTGTGCTTTCCAAAGTTATATACGACCTGATTTTTATCGTTGTAGGCTAGTCTTCCCACAAAATCAACGCGTTCGGTATCACCGTACATACTGAACTTAGCCAGGAAATCAACGTTGTTTTCCAGTAATTCATATCTGTCCAGCTGAGCTTCCAGTACTTCCCAGGTAGCCTCGGTATCAGCTAAAGCGCTATGTGCGTTGACAAGATCTTTGTTGCAGTAAAAGGAATATGCTGCAGAAAGTGTGCGTTGTTCCATCTTATGAAAGATGTTTTGTACATCTATGTGTTTTCTTTCTGATAGATCGAGAGATGAACCCACACGGAGTAATTCTTCCGCCAGCATTGGAAGATCGAATTTGTTGCTGTTGAATCCTGCCAGGTCACAACCTTCAATGAACGACTCAATTTCCGGTAATACCTGAGAGAGGGTAGGGGAATCCTTTAAATCCTCATTGGTGATTCCATGTACACTCGTCGCTTCCAAAGAAATTGGAATTTCCGGATTGATTCTTCTTAAATAAGTGGTCTGTTTACCATCCGGATCGATTCTTAAGATGGCAATTTCGATAATGCGATCTGAACTCACATTTAATCCGGTTGCTTCCAGATCAAATACAGCCAGTGGTTTCTCGAGTTTAATTTTCATAGCGTAAAATTAATGCTATAAAACAAAAAAGTCCGGCGAATAACCGGACTTTTTACTATTCTGTTGAATTATTATTCTGTTTTCAGACCTACGTACTGGTAAGGGAAGTATTTTTCCTTGTCCGCAGAGTCGGCATCGTACTCAGGACCTTGTACCAGTGTAGTTACAACAACTACATTCACACGATCCTTGTATTCAGGTTTCTTTTGGAAGTACGCGATCAAATCATATTTCATGTTTTCAGCACGTATTTTCGTCAGATTTTCGTTTGTTTGGTAAGTTTTTGTTGGTACATGTGACGCAGAAGAGTATACGTTAATTGTAATGTTCTCACGTCCTTCAGCCAATTGCGCTTCTACTTTTTCAACGAATTCTTTCAATTCACCTTTTTCTGTTGTCAACTTATTCTTGTTGTATGCAAAGTAGTGCATGAACTCAAGATTAGGGTATTCGTTCACAAGAACAGGAGGAACATTGATTGTTGTATCAGGAACAATAATGATACGCTTATCAACATCTAACAACAACTCGCGGTAAATTTCCTGATAAGCTGTATCACAGAATGTAGTGAAACCATCTTCATACATCAGAGCAGAATCTGTCAGGTTCGTATACTCCAGTTTGTATGTCTTACATGGTTTTAATCCTGTCATGAAAACACCATCTCTTAAACGAGGGTAAACGAATCGGCTATCCGTACCGTCTTCACAATCTACACATACCAGGCGTACGTTGATGGCAAAGTCTTCCGGAATTGGCTTGTTGTCAACTGTTTTGATCAGACCTTTAAGGATGGCAACGTCTTTAACACCAAGGTAGTCGTTGTAGATTTCGTAAATATCTTTTTCTCCTTGTCCGTCTGCACGATAAGAAGTCATATAACCTCTTTTACCGTCAATTGTAGTAGTGTAGAAGATATCATCATTAGTAGAGTTGAAAGGGTATCCCAGGTTCATTGATTCGCTCCAGCTTGAATCCTGATCCATTTCACTTTTGAAGATATCAAATCCACCGATACTCTTTGGTCCGTTAGAAGAGAAGTAAAGTGTTTTGTTATCAATAGCGATAAATGGAGAATCCTCATCGTATTCGGTGTTGATTCCGGGTCCTAAGTTCTTAGGATTAGTCCATTTTCCATTTCTTTTACGCTCCATTACATAGATGTCACGACCACCGTAACCACCTTTTCTGTCTGAAACAAAGAAGAATCGTTGCTTGTTCGGAGACATCATACAGTGCGTTTCCCAGGCATCTGTATTAACTCCATCGATATCCAACGGCTCAATTTCGTTGAATTTCGCATGGTAGAAATCCGTAGTATAAATATCTCCGTTACCAGTAGTATCCTCGTAAAGGTAGATCATACGCTCATCCGAACTAACAGAAATGGAAGCCTCGTTTCTTTTTGGTTCACAGAAGTCAAGGCGAACAGGATCTGTCCACGTAGAATCGAAGTCGAGGTAAGAAACATAGACATCTTCCGGATATTGGTGAATTGCCAAATCTCTGAATCGTTCTGTTTCACCACCTGACCATGGTCTTCTGGATGTAAAGTACAATGCTGAACCATCAAGAGAAACTACCGGACTATATTCCGGATAGCTGGTATTGATCGCCGGACCGATGTTCTTCAGATATACATTTACCGGACTGGCCATCATTTTACGCGCCTCTTTACATTGTTCCAAACGCAATTTTGTAACTTCCAAAAGTTCTGATTTCTTATTGGAAACCTCCATGAACTTGTTGTAATAAAATTCCGCAGAGTCAATATTCTCCTCCAGGTGATAACAACTAGCCAAATGGAAGAATGCATCTGTAGGAGCACTTGTTTCCTTAGCAGAATACATATCGTAGTTGTTGTTAACATCTCTGGAAGCGATTACAAAGTGTTTTTTTGCTCCCGGATAATCCCGATAGATTTCCAACATCAAAAATCCCTTGCGATAATTATAATTGGAACTTTGAGGTTTCTTCTCTACCAATTTATCAGCAAGTAAGGATGCATAATATAAATATCCTTCCTGAGTCAGAGTAGAGGTTTGCATCACAAGCTCAGATTCTGAACCGGTGTCAGCAATCTTACGAACTTCTTCTTCGGATAAGGTTTGCGCAAAAATTGAATTACTAAATGTAATGGCAATAATTGTGGTTAGTTGAATAATAGATTTCATTCTATCAATTTTACTTTTTTTACCCTTTACGAGATAAAATTCAGTTGGTTACAAAAAAAAGTGGCGCTTCTAAATGAAGCACCACAAATTAATGAAAAATATTTTAAAGAGGTGTTACTTATTTTTTACTATTCTAAATTCGGTTCTACGATTGGCCTGATGTTCTTCTTCAGAACAATCTGATGTGACAGGTCCTTCACAGGCGCAGTCGTTCACCAATTTACTCTCTCCGTATCCTTTTCCGTAAATCCTTTTCGGATTATCAATGCGCTTTTGAATGTACTCCGCAGAGGATTTCGCTCTTCGGTTCGATAGCGACAGGTTATACGCTTTCGAGGCACGACAGTCGGTATGAGAGCCAAGCTCGATCACGATATCCGGATTTTCATTCATGATCTTCACAATCTTATCCAATTCCAATGCAGCATCCGGTCTGATTTCTGATTTATCCAAATCGAAGTAGATCGGATTTAGATTAAATACTACTGCAAGGTCTGTTCCGAGATCTTTCTTAGTAATAAGATAATCAAGATTTAATGTTTTGAACATACCTAGTGTAGTGTCCATGATGAAAGATTGTGTCAGATAGCCATCCTTTTTCACTTTTATCAACCAGGAAATCTTATCTCCGTACTTTTTGCCGCCTAACAAATCGGATGTGAAATCACCTTTGTCTGCTGTAGTAAGTGTTGCAAGAGAGTTGTTATTGGAAGCATCAATGATTTCTACTGAAGATCCCTGAAGCAATTCCAGTGTTTTAGCATCAGATACCGTTCCAGCAAGATTGTAATCGCCAATGTAATGTGTACGGTTAAATTCTTCATTTTCGCCGTTACACATTGTTACAAAGTCTTCCTGATGGTACAGTTTTCCATCAACATAGCACTCTAATTTATAATCTTTACATCTCTGAAGTGCGGCGAAATATGAGCCGTTCTTTACACGTGGATGTATTTTTTTCAACTCTTCATTTTCGCAGTTTTTGCAAGTCAGATATACTTCAAGGTCTTCTGTTAATTCACTTCCGTCTGTCGTAACAAATAATCCTCGGATACTGCTGATAGGCTTGCTGCCCAGGTAATCATTTTCAATTTCGTAAATATCTTTCTCGCCGTAACCTCCTTTTCGGAAAGAAGAGAGGTATCCTTTCAGTCCGTCGATAGTTGTCGTATAATAGATATCATCACCGGTAGAGTTGATCGGATAACCCAAATTAACCGGATCAGACCAAACATTATTTTCATCGCGGATGCTCAGAAAAATATCAAACCCACCCATACTATTCGGTCCGTTACTCGCGTAGTACAGCGTTTTATTATTAACGTCAATAAACGGAGAGTCCTCATCATAAGGAGTGTTTATTGTAGGTCCAAGGTTTTGAGCCTTACTCCATTCTCCGTTAGGAAGTTTTACAATGCGGTAAATATCTCTTCCTCCGAAACCTCCCGGACGGTCTGATGCGAAATAGAAATTCTGACCATCAGGAGTCATGGAGCAATGCGTTTCCCAACTTTTCGTATTTACTTCATTGAAATTAAGGAATGCAATTTCGGCAAACTTGTTTTTCGCAAAGTCAGAAGTATAAAGGTCTCCACCACCGGAGGCATCTTTATAAACATAAATTCTGCGCTCATCAGCACTGATACTGATCGTGGCTTCATTGAGGTCGAATTCACAAAAATCAAGACGAGTAGGTTCTGTCCAGTTTCCATCAAAATCCTGATAAGACACAAATATATCTTCCGGATACTGATTGTTCATCGGATTTCGAAGATCATCCGTGCTTCCGTCATCCCATGCACGTCTTCCCGTAAAATAAAGGGATGAACCATCCAATGAAATTACAGAAGAATACTCCGGACCGCTGGTGTTAATAACCGGACCAACGTTCTTTACAACAGCACTTTTTGGAAAAGCAATTTCATGACGGGCTACTTCAATTTGTTTTAACCCCAGTTCCGAAAGATCAATCAACTCTGATTTGGAACGCGTGTTTTCCAGAAATTTATTGAAATTCTCTTTTGCCTTATCCAACTGCTCGTTGTAGTGATAGCATTTCGCCAGGTGATAGTAGGCATCCGGTGGAGCAGCTTGTTCTTTAGTAGAATACATGTCGTAATTCTGACGCACATTTACCACTGCTTTTTCGAAATAAGGAATGGCTTTTTGAAAATCCATGCTATTTCCCAAAACAACAAAACCTTTCCGGTAGTTGTAATTGGAGCTTTCAGGCTTCAACTCAAGTAGACGATCTATTACGATTTCAGCCTGATACAAATAATTGTCCTGCATCATTTGCGATGAAGTAACCAAAAGTTCTGTTTCATCCGCTGTTTTTACCATTTGACGGACTTCTAACTCTGTCATTTGGCCAAAAAGTGTGAAGGTTGCAAAAAATGCAACTACTAACCCTGTGATTTTCATGATAATAGCTTTTTAGAAACGCTGTTAAATCTCTCTGTTTTCGTCAAATTGTTCCAGGTAATCCGCAACTCTTCTTACGAATTGTCCTCCCAGTGCACCATCAACTACACGGTGGTCATAAGAGTGGGACAAGAACATTTTGTGACGGATTCCGATAAAGTCTCCATCCGGTGTTTCAATAACAGCAGGAATCTTTCTGATCGCACCCAACGCTAAAATTGCTACCTGAGGCTGATTAATGATCGGGGTCCCCATAACATTTCCAAATGTTCCCACATTTGTTACGGTATATGTACCTCCCTGAATGTCTTCCGGTTTTAAGTTGTTATTGCGGGCATTGTTTGCCAGATCATTCACATATTTGGCAAGTCCGTTCAGATTCAATCTGTCGGCATCTTTAATTACCGGTACAATAAGGTTTCCACTTGGCAGTGCTGTCGCCATTCCGATATTAATATGCTTGCGTTTAATGATTTGATTTCCGGAAACAGATACGTTGATCATAGGGAAATCTTTGATCGCTTTAACAACAGCTTCGATAAAGATAGGAGTGAACGTTAAGTTTTCTCCTTCTCTCGCCATAAATGCTTTTTTATGCTTATTTCTCCAGTTAACGATCTTCGTTACATCTGCTTCAACATAACTTGTAACGTGTGGAGATACATGTGTAGACATGACCATGTGATCCGCGATCAATTTACGCATACGATCCATTTCCATGATCTCATCATCCGGTCCTGCAGTTACAACAGGTTCTTTAATGTTAGACAAGAAGCCTCCTCCGGATACAGCCGGTTGAGCAGGAGCAGATGGAGCTACAGGAGCTGAAGTTGCAGCAGCAGGTTTAACCTCCGCCGCAGGAGCTACAGCAGCAGCGCCACCATTTGCGATGAAATCAAGAATATCTTTTTTGGTTACACGGCCATTTTGACCACTACCGGAAATTGTTTCCAATTGAGTCATCGACAAGCCTTCTTTGCTTGCAATGGATCTTACCAAAGGAGAGTAAAATTTACCACTTGGACCATTTTTATCCAGATCAGCGGTTCCGTTAACAGAGGCTACAGCAGTCTGAACTTGTTGTTCAACAACTGATGCGGCAACAGCAGGTGTCGCAGCTTTTTCCTCTACAACAGTTTCTGCAACAGCAGCCCCATCAGTGGAAATAATAGCGATTACATCACCCACCTGAGCAACTTCATCCTTGGAGAAAAGTTGTTTTACCAGAATCCCTTCCGCTTCAGAAGGTAATTCATTATCAACTTTGTCTGTAGCGACTTCAACCAGAGGCTCATCCAGCTCTATTTTATCGCCTACATTCTTTAACCAATTTGTAATCGTTGCTTCTGTTACACTTTCTCCCATTTTTGGAAGACGAATCTCTATTTGTGCCATACGGTATAGTGTACTAAAATTTTGCGATTACAAAAATAACCGAATTTTCTTAAAATCTTAGTAAAACTTATTAATAACGATCAAGCTTTTTCCACGCTCCTAATACAATGCGGAAATCCTTTCGAATGGAATAATCCCGGGCGTATAAAAGGTTTAGTTTCTCACAAAGCTCTTTTGTTTGAATTGGAATTTCGTCACAGGGAGTCAGAATTCCGGGAAGTGTACGAGGTAATCTGTGGTCTGCCAGAATGCTGTCTTCCGAATAACCGATAAATGAGTATTTTCCGGTGAATACTTTCCAGATGTTTTTTAGGAAACTCATTTTATTTTCCTGCGAAAAAACCACAAGTGGAGCCACTAAAAGTAGCGTGAAGGAGAGTCCGATGTCGAAAAAGCGCTTTTTGCGCTGATTTTCCTTGTTGACGAGTTTGTTGACCTCCAGGAAATAAAGATCACCAGCCGTATCGATAGAATTGGAGCCTATTAAATAGTCTCTGTCCGGAGGGGATAGTTTAAATTCCAGATTGAGCTCTCTTAATTCGGTCATCCATTTAATTGAATCTGTGTAGGGGATTGACGATGAGCAGAAAATGACTTCATCAAATCCTTTTACAGACTCAGAGGATTCAAGCGAATGGATAGGTTTAATTTTTCCGATAAATGCCTGGGACCTTTCCAGAAGCTCCTTTGTATGACGTGTTGAAGATTCTGATCCTACCAATAAGAAGTTTCGTTTCAAAGATTGACCAAAATGAATCTTCTTCCCGTAGAAGAAGGAGAAATATACCCTGGAGATCAGATAGTAGGCTATGCTCCAAAACATACCTGTGATAATAAACAGCCTGGAAAATTGCCACTCTTTAGGCAGTAAGGCATAAGCCGTTAAGATAATCAAAGTTCCGATCAGGTTACTTTTGATTACTTTCCAGATGTTAACCTGATCGTATACACCGTTCAAAAGTGCACTCAGAATCCATATAGCCGTATAGGCAGGGATCAGAATGTTAAATGCGGTTTCAGGGAAGTCAATCCCGCCTGAATGCCAGCGATGAGATAGCGCATACAATCCCGAAGTGATGAGAGCAAGATCCAGGACTGGAATGGCTGCATGTTTAAAAATGCGGGCAACTATCGCAAGAAACGCTCTGGCATAAATTCCGGAATTAATCACAAAGTTGAATAAACCGGCATTTTTCTTCCCGAAATGCTTTTTGGCAAAGATGACCATGGCCCTGTAGAAAACAAAAACGTAGTTGACACTACTTTTCTTTGTGCTTTCTCCCTTGTAGTGAATAATGGTGGAATCAGCGAAATAAAAGTTCTTGTAACCTGCCAATTGGATGCGATAGGAGAGATCAATATCTTCTCCGTACATAAAAAACGTTTCATCTAGAAATCCTGCTTTATCAAGCGCTTCTCTTCGCAGCATCATAAATGCCCCGCTCAGAATATCAACTTCGCCACTTTCAGTTTCTGAAATATGCCCGGCGTGATAGCGATTGAACTTCTTGGATCGGGGAAAGATTTTACTCAACCCGGATAATTTATAAAACGCAACGGCAGGTGTCGGGAGTCCTCGTTTTGATTCCGGCAAAAATGTGCCTTTACCATTTATCATCCGGATTCCCAGCCCTCCGCACTCCGGTTTGTCGGCAACAAAACTCAGGCACTTACCAAATGTATCCTCTGCCACAACCGTATCGGGATTCAGAAGCAGAACCCATTCTCCTTTCGCAATCTTTATTCCCTGATTGTTCGCCTTGGAGAAACCAACATTTTCCTCATTGATGATCACAGAAATGTCAGGGTGATTTTCCTGTAACATTGCAATAGATTCATCCTTGGAGGCATTGTCCACTACGATGATTTCCGCCTGAATATTCTGACAGGCCTTTTTTACCGAATGCAGACACTGATCCAGAAAGTAGGAAACATTGTAGTTTACAATGACAATGGAGAGCTGATATTTGTAGGTTGACTGCAAAGGGAAATTATTGTACAGCTATACAGGAAATCTCTACCGGAACATCTTTTGGTAATCTCGCTACCTCTACTGTTTCTCTTGCAGGAGGTGTACTTGAAAAGTAAGAACCGTATACTTTGTTTACACTATCGAAATTGCTCAGGTCTTTGAGAAAGATGCTGCATTTTACGACGTGCTCAAAATTCATTCCTGCTTCATTTAACAGAGCTGAAATGTTATCCATTACTTGTTTGGTAG
>QKAV01000224.1 GCA_003247185.1 Crocinitomicaceae bacterium | reverse complement strand
AGCCAAGCTGCGTGACCTGAAAACAGATGATAATCTCCTGCTCATGTATTGCGATATGGATGTTGGACACGGAGGTGCTTCAGGACGTTTCAAGCGTTACAAGGAAGTCGCGATGGAATATGCCTTCTTACTTGATCTGGAAGGAATTACAAAGTAGAATATTTAAGGCTTGATTATTGCAACAACCTGAAATTCATTAACTTTGCAAAAAACAACTGCTATGAAAATCGCACTTATGTTAGCATTCCTGTTTGTTGGATACGGCTTGAATGCGCAGATCAAGATCGACCCCAACAAGATTAAGGAAAAGGCAAACACCGAACTTAAGAAGAAGGAAGAGGTTAAAAAGAAGGAACAAAAATCCAATAGTCTGAATAACCAGCAGCAAGTTAACCGTAAGCGTCCGGGAGGAACAATCCAATCTTCACCAAGCAGTTCCTCGCGAAAAGAAGAAACAGAGCCAAAACCGAAAAAAGAAGGTCAACCATGATATTGAGGGGAGTTCAACTCCCCTTTTTTATTGTAGGTCGCTGAAAAAAGCGTTTCTTTGTACCCGATTATCTCCGAATGGCACATAAATCAGGTTTTGTAAATATTGTTGGAAGTCCAAATGTTGGAAAGTCCACGCTCATGAATCAGTTGATGGGGGAAAAGTTGTCTATTGTTACTTCAAAGGCACAAACGACACGTCACCGCATACTGGGAATCATGAACGACGAAAACTATCAGGTAGTATTTTCGGATACTCCGGGAGTTGTAAATGCGGCTTATAAACTGCATGAAAACATGATGGATTATGTAAATACTTCGTTGAAAGACGCAGATATTCTACTCTTCATCACGGATACCAAAGAAAACGAAACCAATCACAAAGAAACGCTGGAGCGCATTAAAAAATTGCGCATCCCTGTACTCTGTCTGATCAATAAGATTGACCTTTCGGATGAAGAAGGTGTGAAAGAACGCATTACCTATTGGAGTGAACAACTGCCGAATGCAAAAATCTTCCCGGTTTCCGCTCTGCACAATTTTAATATTGATGCGATCTGGGAAACGATTCTGGAATTACTTCCTGAGAGTCCGCCCTATTTTGATAAAGAAGCTATTTCGGACAGACCAATGCGCTTTTTTGTTTCGGAGATCATTCGCGAAAAGATCTTTATCCATACCCAAAAAGAAGTTCCATACGCCTGTCAGGTGGAGATCGAAGAATACATTGAAGATGCAGATATCACCCGCATTCGTGCGTTGATCATCGTTGAGCGCAACTCTCAAAAGGGAATCATCATCGGAAAAGGCGGAGAGATGTTAAAACGCATCGGAAAAGAAGCCCGCAAGGAAATAGAGAAGTTTATCGAAAACAAAGTCTATCTTGAAACCTTTGTGAAGGTGGACAAAGATTGGAGAGCTTCTGAACAAAAATTGAAGAAATACGGTTATTAAACCGCAAAATCAGCTGTAATGAGCAATATCATAGCTATCGTAGGGAGACCAAATGTTGGTAAGTCGACGTTGTTTAACCGTTTGACAGAATCAAAAAATGCCATTGTAAAAGAGGTAAGCGGGGTAACACGCGATCGCTTGTATGGACGTGGAGAGTGGAATGGAGTTAACTTTTCCGTGATTGATACCGGTGGTTATATCAAGGGGTCTGACGACATTTTTGAGGGCGAGATCCGCAAACAGGTAGAACTTGCAATTGATGAAGCGAATGCAATCATTTTTATGGTTGACGTAATGACCGGAATTCTGGACTTAGATCAGATAGTCGCTGATCTGCTCAGAAAATCGAATAAAAAAGTATTCATCGCCGCAAATAAAGTAGATAATTCAGGACGCGTTGGGTTGTCAGCTGAATTCTGGTCACTTGGCCTAGGTGAAGTCTTCGAACTATCTGCCGTAAACGGGAGTGGTACGGGAGAATTACTGGACGAGATCGTAAAGAATTTTGATAAAAATGACGAATCTGTTCGCGAAGACGATGACTTACCACGTATCGCCATCGTAGGAAAACCGAATGTTGGAAAATCTTCACTCGTGAACGCATTAACGGGTCAGGAACGAAACATCGTAACGGATATCTCGGGCACAACCCGTGATTCCATCAATACCCGCTACAAAGCATTCGGCTTCGATTTTGTGCTAATTGATACTGCCGGAATCCGTAAAAAGGCGAAAGTAACTGAGGATATTGAATACTATTCTGTACTTCGTTCCGTGCGTTCCATTGAGAATTCCGATGTGTGTATCTTCATGATCGATGCGCAGGACGGGATCCAGAAACAGGATCTGAACATTTTCTACATCATCGAAAAGAACTCCAAGGGTGTTGTCGTGCTGGTCAACAAATGGGACCTCATCGAAAAAGACAATAAAACGACAAAGGCCTACGAAGATAAGATTCGTGAACAACTGGCACCGTTCCGCGATGTTCCGATCATCTTTACTTCAACAATAACCAAGCAACGGATTCACAAGGCGTTGGAAACAGCGATGGAAGTGTTCGAAAACCGTACGCAAAAGATCTCTACTTCACAACTGAACGAGATCATGCTGGAGATTATTCAGGATACGCCTCCGCCATCTGTAAAAGGAAAGTACATCAAGATCAAATACGTACAGCAATTACCGACACATGCACCGGCTTTTGCATTTTTCTGTAACCTGCCGCAGTACATTTCGGATTCTTACAAGCGCTTCCTGGAAAACAGATTGCGTGAACATTTCAATTTCACGGGT
>QKAV01000156.1 GCA_003247185.1 Crocinitomicaceae bacterium | reverse complement strand
ATGTTGCATTGCTTTTTCAACATTCAAGATTTTACCTCGCAGAGGCATGATTGCCTGAAAGTTTCGATCGCGACCTTGTTTGGCAGTACCACCCGCAGAATCTCCCTCCACCAGGTACAATTCACATGCTGCAGGATCTTTTGATGAACAATCGGCCAATTTCCCAGGCAGTCCTGAACCTGACATAACGCTCTTGCGTTGTACCATTTCTCTTGCCTTTCTCGCTGCCTGTCTTGCCTTAGCTGCCAGAACAACCTTGGAAACAATAATTCTTGCCTCATTCGGATGCTCTTCAAGGAACACCGTTAACATTTCAGAAACTCCCTGACTCACAGGAGCGGTAACTTCACGGTTCCCCAATTTTGTTTTTGTCTGGCCTTCAAACTGTGGTTCGGCTACTTTAACCGAAACAACAGCAGTCAAACCTTCGCGGAAATCATCTCCTTCGATTTCCACCTTTTCTTTTGCCAAAAGCCCTGAATCAGTAGCATACTTTTTCAAGGTATTTGTAAGACCTCTTCTGAATCCGGACAAATGCGTACCACCTTCATGCGTGTTGATATTATTCACATAAGCCTGGATATTTTCAGTATAAGAAGTATTGTAAGTAAGTGCCACTTCTACCGGAATTCCGTCTTTTTCTCCTTCAAAATAAATAACATCTGTAATCAGAGGCTCGCGGTTTCTGTCCAGATATGCTGCAAACTCACGTAACCCTCCTTCAGAATAGAATTTTTCAGTCTGAGGATTCCCATCATCATCCAGATTTCGTTTATCTGTTAATGTAATGGTAATTCCTTTGTTCAGGAAAGCCAGTTCTCGCATACGAGCTGCCAATGTATCATAATTATACACTGTTGATTCAAAGATACTAGCATCCGGCTGGAACGTTACTTCAGTTCCTGTAATGTCCGAAACACCAACTTCCTTTACATCGTACAAAGGCTTACCAATACTATATTCCTGCTGGAAAACCTTACCATCTCTGTGTACAACAGCCTTCAAATGAGTAGACAGCGCGTTCACACACGAAACCCCTACTCCATGAAGTCCACCGGAAACCTTATAAGTATCTTTATCGAATTTACCTCCGGCGTGTAGTACCGTCATTACAACTTCCAATGCAGACTTTTTCTCTTTCGTGTGCATTGCCGTAGGGATACCACGCCCGTTGTCCAGTACTGTTATTGAATTATCCTCATTGATCGTTACGTGAATCGTATCACAATGACCGGCCAAAGCCTCATCTATTGAGTTATCCACAACCTCGTATACCAGGTGGTGCAATCCTTTCACGCCTACATCACCAATGTACATGGCCGGACGCTTACGAACAGCTTCTAATCCTTCGAGGACCTGAATATTATCCGCAGCGTAATCTTGTTTCTTATTTTCTTCACTCATAATTAAAAACCTTCTTATTTTTAATTTAATCGCTCCTTTAAGGAGGCAATTAGTCCAACAAACAAAAATAATGAACTGAGCGGGCTATAACGAGCCATTTTCGACTTTAGAGGAACTACTTTTCAACAAAAAAAACCGAAAATTGTTAATAGGGAATAAATACAGGTTTACATGGAACATTATTTGCTATCTCCCGTTAATAGATTTACGTGAATAAATTTCTTACCATAATGATCTTATGTCTGATCACATCCGTTTCATTCGGATCTGATCTGAGCGGTTCCTGGCAGGGAGTTATCACTTACGCAGGGCAATCTCTTGAACAGAGTTCACTACTTTATGTATATATCGACGGATCAGAAGGAGAAGTGAGCGGATTAATGCGTGAAGAAAAATATGACACGGATTTGTTTGCTGTGAAACAGGCAAAGTTCGTTGTTGAACAGGAACAATTGTCCTTTCAGCAAATTGTTGTCTCCCGAAGTAAAAAAACCTCTTCAACCAAATGGTGCCGCCTACTTGGAGAATTGAAATACAACCCCGAAAATGGCTATCTCACCGGATCATTCACAAGCTCGGATTGCAAGCGTGTTGTAGGGAAAATCATATTGTACAAAAGCGATTTTAAACTAAAAGACGAAGATACATTCGACATCAGCCAAATCTGGTTCAAACCATTTGTCAGAGATTATAATGATGGTTTGTCGGCTCCAAAAATCAGGGAGCTGGAACGTAAAAACTTTGTGTTCGAGCCTGTGTTTTTTGACTATGACCAAGCGGAAATCAGAGAGGAACACAAGGCCTATTTAGACCGTGTAATCAAGGTTGTAAAAGGTCATTCTGACTTACGCGTTCTGGTAATCGGCCATACCGACTCCGATGGTTCCGATAGCTATAATGATGAACTTTCCAAGCGACGGGCTGAATCAATCATAAATTACTTTGTAAGTAAAGGAATTGCAGCAGACCGCCTTGAGTTTGATTTTGAAGGGGAACGCAATCCCGTAGGAAACAATTCCACTCCGGATGGAAAACAACTGAACCGCAGGGTTGATTTCAAATTTATTTAATGCTCATTGGGTACCCGATACCAATTCTGAGTCCTGAACAGAGGCCCGAGATAAGCTCTCACCATCATTTTATCCCTGTCATGCGTATACAATGTAAACCTGGCCTCGTACGTCTTTCCCGCCTTCGGATCCAGAATCGTTCCATCAGCGAAATCCGTATGATTCCATTTCATATCCCGAATCACCTGCATCCCCACCCAATGTTTATCTTTCCTGTCATCCTCACATTTTGTACATAAAGGATTATCTGCCCTTCCTTGTTTTGGAAACAGGTA